>CALBTQ010000030.1 GCA_937967875.1 uncultured Pseudomonadota bacterium | reverse complement strand
ATGCGAAGCGCGACATGAGAACCTCCAATTCGATGCATCCAAGCGCCGTCAGTGATACATAACTTATTTACAATAGCAAAGAACCGAAAAGGCGACAAGCGATTTTAACGTTCGATGCCGTCGCGGGCGGGCACTTCGGCCCGGTAGTAATGTTTGACTTCCTTCATTTCCGAAACGAGGTCGGCGGCGGCGACGATTTCCTCCGGGCAATAGCGCCCGGTGAAGATCAGCTCGACGCCCTCCGGTTTAAGGCTCATCAACTCGATCATCTGCTCGGACGTGATCAGGTGAAAGTAGTGCGCGGTGTTGATTTCATCGGCAATCACCACATCGAATTCGCCGCCGGTCAGCGCTTGGCGGATTTTCTCCAGTCCGACCTGGGCCATGTCGACATCCTCCTGGGCCGGCGGGTTGACGACGTGAATGAAGGTGTCCTTGCCGTATTGTTCGATCACGATGTGGCCGTCGGTTTTTTGCGCGGCAGCGAGCTCGGCGTAAAACTGCCCCTTCATGAACTGGCCGATGTAAGTGCGCAGACCGCGTCCCCAGGCGCGAAAGGCCAACCCGAGGGCGGCGGTGGTTTTTCCCTTACCGTTGCCGGTGTACACCTGCACGTAGCCGCGCCCCAAACGCGTATCGGGCATCTTCAACTCCTGTGTCGGCGGATGATTGGCATTGCCGACATCCTAATGAAAAACGCGTCCTATTGACAGCCTGGATTCGCGCCCCGATGATAGTGCCTCATCTTTTGGAGCATTCATGAATCCGGTTCTTCTCGCGATCTTCGCCAGTTGTTTCTGGGGTCTGGGCAACGTGCTGCAAAAGCACGGCATGGTGACCTCGTTTCCGAAAATCACCGTCGGCCAGGTGCTGCACCAGATCGGGCCGATTCTCAAAGCGCTGTTCACCAACATCATCTGGCTGATCGGCCTAGCGTCGATGATCGGCGGCATGGTGTCGTACGCGACCGCGTTGGGCGCGGGGGACATCACCGTGGTGCAGCCGATCGTCTGCCTGACCGGCGTGTGGGCGATGATCATCGGCATGGTGTTTCTCAAGGAACGCTTCAGCGCCGTCGAATGGTTCAGCATGGTGCTGATCATCGCGGGTGTGATTTTCGTGGGGCTGGTCGGCGGCGAGAAATCGGCGAAGATCCCCAGCGACGCGGCGATCCTGGTGTTCATCGGCATCACCGTGGCGCTGGTGCTGGCGTCGTTGTCGCTCAAGCGCATGGGCATCCGCAACGAGTTCACGCTGTCGATCGCCGGCGGCTTCACCTTCGGTCTGGCCAATCTGATGGGCAAGCTGTTGACCCAGCGGGCAGATCGGAAGAGCGTCGTGTAGGGAAAGAGTGTAGATCTCGGTGGT
>CALBTQ010000029.1 GCA_937967875.1 uncultured Pseudomonadota bacterium | reverse complement strand
CGTCAGCGTTTTCGTCGTCGTCGTTATCGTCGTCTTCGTTATCGTCGTCATCATCGTCATCATCGTCTTCATCGTCGTCGTCATCGCCTAGGCTGTCGTACTGTGCGTTTAAATAGATCGCCGTTCGAGTCGCCACCCCGAGAAAGTCGTCCACGTAGAGAATGTTGGGGAAGAGGGTTTTTGTAATATCCTTATGTTCAACCCAGTGTTTGATTTCTCCCATGAGCCGCCATTGCGCAAAATGCGAAAGCCCCCTGATTCCGTTATAATTATTTTCGGAGGTGCACTGGGAGGCATCCGTGAAGTCCAAAGTAAGCGTCCAGGAAAGCAGGAAAGGAATTTGTGCGCTGTTGTCACTTTTATTGATGTGGTTATCCGAATTCAGCAATTTTGAAAACTGGTCGCCTCTCATTGTATCGAAGTCGTTTGAATCCGAATACTCGTCGTATATGTAGACATTACAATCCGAATACTTTCCATACTCGAAAATCCCATTGGGCGGATCACTGTGGACGTCGATGTCATCGGAATCATCGATATTCTCCCCGGATATAAAAAGAATGACCTTTCCCTTTGTCCCGTTATTCAGGATTTCGTTTACCGTCAAGCTTGTCATTTTAAATGTGTCGCTATCCTTACTACCATCCTTATCGGCGACATCCTTTTCTGTACCATGAGTAAACAGCTCGTCGGGAAAACGCCCCGCTAAATCTGCCGCCAGGCTGTTTAATTGATCCGAGGTGCAGTTGTGGGCAATGCCGGCTTTTCTCATGACGCAATGGGATACTTTCAAGATCACGATTTCCTGAGAATGCCCGCTTTCATTGAAGAAGTCATGGATGTCGTCCACCAGGCTGTTTTTGCTTTGTCCTTTGCAGCCGTATAGGTCGCCGCCCCATATTTTCGCGGTATGCCCGGTGCGCCAATTGTCCGTACCGTCGGAATCGTCGGCTAATACCGGACGAATGTCGAAATACCGGGAACCTTTTTCAAGTTGATATTTGATATTGCCACGCTGCGTAATGGTATTGCATCGTTTGGCCGTTCCGGATGGGTAGCAATCTCCCCAGTCGTCGTTGTTCATCCCCGCGTCATGAGAACCGGGTATGGCGATTTCCAACAGTGTTCTATCGCCGATGAGATCGTTCTGCCGGCCCATCCAATCGTCGGTGTGATAGTAATTGGAGTCAATCCATATCGGGAACATATAGTTGTAATAGTCGCTGTAGTCGTGGGAGTAGGTTGGCTCCGCCATCTTCCCGTTGTCGTGAATGTGCTGAATAAAAAAATGCTTGTCGGTATTCTGACCCAGCAGATAGTGCCAATCATTGTCCGGGTTTTTAAACACGTTCATTGTCAAGTAAAAATTGTTCCACGTGCCCGAGTCGGCGAAGCTCTCGCCGCTGGTAATTCCGCCGGCATTATCGACGTAAAGAGTAAACCATTTTCCTTCGTCTCTCGCATCACTATAATTCCATGCTTCACGATGGCAGATCGGAAGAGCACACGTCTGAACTCCAGTCACCGAATACGATC
>CALBTQ010000028.1 GCA_937967875.1 uncultured Pseudomonadota bacterium | reverse complement strand
TCTTGGACAGACCGGTCTGGCTGCGGCTGATGTGACGCTGCGCATTCATCGAAGACACATTGTTGGTAATACGAAGGGGCATGATATCCTCCTTGACGAAATCCGATTACTTTCCTTGTAACCGGGTTGTGGCCACAGGGCCGTTTGTTTGCAAATCAGAGAATCGGTAAAATCTTGGTCCGAAATAAGGGGAATTTTTGGGGACGGAAAGAATTTTTCTCCGGCTGGACCTGCCGGTTGGGAAGTGGAATAATACGAACATCTTCATTCCATATGGTGCAACAAAAATTTTTAAATAAAGGTGGGAGGGTCGCAATGAGTGACATTCGTTTCGACGGCCGGGTGGCAATTATCACCGGCGGCGGCGGCAGTTTGGGCCGTACCTATGCGAAATTACTGGCTTCTCGCGGGGCGAAGATCGTGGTCAACGATCTGGGCAGTTCCACGGCGGGGATGGGCGAAAACGCCTCGGCGGCCGACAAAGTGGTTGCGGAAATCAAAGCCGACGGCGGCGAGGCGATCGCCAATTACGATTCGGTAACCGAAGGCGAAAAGGTGATTGCCGCGGCGCTGGACGCATTCGGCCAAGTGGACATTTTAATCAATAATGCCGGTATCTTACGCGATGTTTCTTTCCACAAGATGACCGATGACGACTGGAATTCGGTGTTGTCGGTGCACTTGCAGGGCGCTTATTCGATGACCAAGGCCATCTGGCCGCATTTGCGCGACCAGGGCTACGGACGCGTGGTGATGACCACCTCGGCGGCCGGCTTGTACGGCAACTTCGGTCAGGCGAATTACTCGGCGGCGAAACTGGCGCTGGTCGGCCTGGGCCAGACGCTGGCCTTCGAGGGCGCCAAGCGCAACGTGAAGGTGAACATCATCGCGCCGATCGCCGGCAGCCGGATGACCGAGACGATTCTGCCCAAGGAAATCTGCGAAAAGCTGCGGCCGGAATACGTCGCCCCGTTGGTCGCCTACCTGTGCAGCGAGGACGTGCCGGTGACCGGCGCGACCTTCGAGGTCGGCGCGGGCGTATATGCGCGCGTGCAGTGGCTGCGGGCGCCGGGCGCGACGATCCAGCTCAGCGGCGGCATCGCCATCGAGGACGTGCAGGAAAATTGGGCGAAGATCAACGATATGCACGACGGCAAGATCATCACTTCGCTGCAGGAATCCTCGATGATCACCATGGCCAATCTGGCTTCGGCGCAATAAGCCGACCGAAAAAATCCGTTCAGGAAAACGTTGTCGCGGCGATCGGCGCCAAACGAAGCGCGTATCGTTGCGGCAGCGCATCGGTTCCCCTGCATTCGATGCTGTCGTCAAGCGATCATTTGACAGGTGCAGCGCCCTTATGTAATGTCTCGTGTTTCGTTTTGTCGGTCGGATACCGGAAGGAAAAATGAAGCGCAAGCTGATCATCGCCATCATTTTACTCGGCCTGATTCTCGCGGCCGTGACGGCCTATTGGAACGCGCCGAAGGGCGATTTCATTTGGGACGACATCAGTCTGATCGTGTTGGACTATCAGATCAAAAGCTGGAACTTCATGCGCGAGGTGTTCACGCGCGATTTCTTCGGCTTTTCCGACGACAATCGCAAGTACGGCTATTACCGGCCGCTGATCACCATCAGCTATGCGTTGGACTGGCGCGCCTGGGGGCTGAAACCGGCGGGCTATCACTACACGAATATCGCGATGCACATTTTGTGCACGATCCTGTTGTTTTTCATTCTCTACCGCCTGGCCGACCGCAAGCTGTTGATTCCGACGCTCGCCGGTTTGCTGTTCGCGGTGCATCCGATCCACACCGAGTCGGTCACCTGGATCTCCGGGCGCACCGACGTGATGTGCGCGATGTTCTTTTTCGCCGGCCTGCTGACGTTCATGATCTACGCCGAACGCCTGGCCGCGGCGCACAATTTTGACGAACTGCCGCCGGGCACGTCGCCGCAGGCCGCCCGGCAACCGCGGTTGACGATGCTGATTCTGACCGGCGTGTTTTACGTCATCGGCCTGTTGGCCAAGGAAATGAACGTGGCGCTGCCGGTGATCGCCGGGGCGTATCTGGTCGTGTTCGTCACCGGCTTCAATTGGCGCAAAATCGCGGCGTACATTCCGTCGTTCGTTTTTCTGGGCGCGTTGACCATCGCGTATTTCCTTTTCCGCAGCTACCGCGTCGGTTTCAGTCAGCAGGCCAAGCAGCCGTTCGAAGTGATCGAAACGATTCTCACGTTCATCAAGACGATCGGCTACTACACGGCCAAGATGCTGGTGCCGGTGCACCTGTCTGCGTACATCCAGAATCCGCTGGTGCAATCGGTGTTCGAACCGAAGTTCATCGCCGCGTTTCTTTTCCTGGCGGTGTTGATCGCGTTGATCATCCGGTTGATGAAAACGGAAAAGCTGATCGCTTTTTCGTTGATGTTCCTGCCGCTGTCGATGCTGCCGATGTCGAATTTCATTCGCATCAGCGGACCGAAAGACATGGGCTTTATGACCGCCGAACGCTTTTTGTACATCCCCAGCGCGGCGATTTGCCTGCTGGTGGCGCTGCTGGCCGCGCGGCTGATCGGCAAGCTGGGCGCGCTGGCCGCCGACCGCGATTGGTCGGGCGGGCGTTGGATGCGGCGGGCCGTCGCCCTGTTGTTGCTGGCCGCCGTGACGATGAGCCTCACCGCGTTGACCTGGCGCCGCAACACCGATTGGTACGACAACGAAAAGCTGTTCACGCAGATGATCGCCGACGCGCCCAACGCCACGCTGCTGTATGTGGTGCTGGGCAATATCTATCGCATCAATAAAAAGTACGACGATGCGGAAAAGATTCTGCAAAAAGCGCTGGAGTACATCTCGCCGCGCAACCGCGAAGAGCCGACGTGGATCTACAACGACCTGGCAGGCATTTACGCCGAGCAGGGGCGGTTCGACGAAGCGTTGCGCGTAATGAAACTGGCCAGTCGCTCGCTGGAGCACAACAGCGCCGTCAAATACAACTACGGCGAAATCTATCGCGCGATGGGCGATTGCAAAACGGCCATCCGCTACTATCAGCACTCGCTGTCGATCTACCGCGACAACCTGCAGGCCTTCGTGAAAATGGGCCTGTGCATGCAGCAGCTCAACAGTTGGGATCTGGCCAACAAGGCGTTTCTGTCGGCGGTGTCGCTGACGCCGCACGACGCGTCGTTGCTCAATCACATCGGCTATAACTATTATCGCCTGGGCGTGTATGAAAAGGCCGAACGCTATCTGGAAGCGGCGCTGGCGGAGGATCCGAACCTGTTGCAGGCGACGATCAACCTGGCCTTCGTGCACTTCCGTCAGGGCAATGCCGACGCGGCGATCGGCCGTCTGCGCGACCTGCTGACGCAGAATCCCGACAACGTCGAATTGCATGCGGCGCTCGGCTTTTTACTGGCCAATCAGCAGAAATACAAAGAAGCGGGCGAACACGTGATGCGGGCGTTGCAGTTGCAGCCCAAACACTTTTTGGCGCGCATGACCTATGCCACGGTGGCCATCGAGACGAATCCGACTGTGGCCCGTCAGGTGCTGACCGACATCTTAAAGGACAATCCGAACAACGCCGAAGCCATGTTCGCCATCGGTTTGTCCTATGAGCGGGAAGGCAATAAAGAGCAGGCGGCAGCGTGGTATAGGAAGACGTTGCAAGTGAGCAATTATCACAAGAATGCAATAGCCAAGCTCCACGAGATGGGCATTTCTCCGTCTCCGGATGAGTGATCGTAAAGTTAGTTTATAAATAATTATAAGCTAACTAATTGATAAACAACAATTTTCGTCAAAATAGTCAAGAGGCGGAAGTTGTTTTAGTATTTTTAGTTGCTTTTTGATAATCGAGCGTGGTAAAAAGGTCCAAGCGGTTTTGTACCGCGGAAAGCGGTATACCTGTTTTGCAGGCCTTGAAAAGTTTGGTTGAAGGAGGTGATAGTTCTCGTTATACTGTTTAGCAATTTAATGAGAGCGATCTCAAAAAAAACACTCAGTCTCGGTGTTGGCCACATTCGAGAGGGTGTAAGAAAGGAGGGATAACGTGACCA
>CALBTQ010000027.1 GCA_937967875.1 uncultured Pseudomonadota bacterium | reverse complement strand
CCACCGAGATCTACACTCTTTCCCTACACGACGCTCTTCCGATCTCTCAAAGATAGTGCGACTATTATATACGCGTTAGGAGAGCTTAATCGTTAAGGGATACTAATAGAATGAGAAATCGGCTTACGACTGTCATATCCATTATCGGAATTTTTGTCGTTTCTCTCTTTTTTATTTCTTCAGACATCATGGATTTTTCTTCAATTGAGAATGGCCATGTTGTATATTTTCACGAAAAAGTGTTTGATTCATCGGGAAGTATTGTGGACGAATCCATTTATGGCTCACCCTATTATGTTGATGATCAAAATAATATTCATTTCTATAAAGACGTTGGAATTCTTCCAGATGGTTCTAGATTTGTAGAAGAACATATTTCATATTCTGTTGATGACAGCACATCAATAACGAAAACAATAATTGCAAAAGTAAAACCAGAAAGTGTCAATAGCACAAATCAGGATTATGTTATTGAGCAAGAAAACAAATTTGATGATACTTTACCAATTACAACTGATTTGCTTGGTTATCTTAACTCTCGCTCTCCTGATGATGTCGAAAAATTTATTATTCAATTAAAACAGCAGCCGGTTCTTACGTTGCCAAAAGTTCCTTGGAGTTTATTTTCAGAATTGCCTGAACTTGTTATGGAAGCTCAAATCTCTCGTATCGAAGCAATTGAGCAAAGAAAACAACTTTTTAGCACTTTTCAAGAAGATCTTGTTCGTAATATAAAGTCTGTTGGGGGAGAGATTGAAAAACAGTTCTGGATTATCAATGCAATAAGTGTTGAAATGAAAATTGGGGATTTGCTTAATTTGGCAAAACAACCCGATATATTCCTGATTGAATTAAATAAACAACTCATTCCTGCTAGTGATATTTATGCAACACACCTACGTAAAGTTACACAGGCTGAATACTTCCGCCGAACAAGGCTAATTGATCAAAATCAAGTAAGTTTTGAAGGAGATCGGGCTACCGACAGCTATCCAGGGGCAAGCAGCATTCTAGTTGCAGTAATAGATAAAAATATACAGGTATTATATGATTTAAATCATCCGGCATTCGAGGATGATAACAATGGGGATGATGATATATCTGATAGAATTGTATTATTGTATAATTGTATTGATCAGGAGTATTGTATAGAAGATGAACTTGCCTTAGGTACTGGTCAACTAAAAGAGCACATGACCCATGTAGCGGGAATAATAGCTGCTGATTTAACAGATAATCAAGATACCCAATATACCACACCTACTCAAAAACTAAACCGAACTGGCATGGCGCCGGAATCTGAGTTATGCCTGATAAGCGCTGAGGAAGAAGATGAATTTATTATGGCTCTTGAACAGGCAATTAATCTTACATACGGCGTTCAAGATGGTTATTCCGTAGATATAATTAACCTTTCCATGTCAAGTAACGGTGGAAGATATTGTAACGGCGACCCAATCCCGTATTGTGCCACAATCGAGCAACAATGGGGCATTGATTCCATCTCCCTATCTGTTGACAATGTATTTAATTCTGGAGTTTTTGTTTCAGTCGCAGCCGGTAATTTTAATGATTCGTATTGTCCATGCCCGCCAACTGTAACAGCGCCAAGTACTGCCAGAGGAGCGTTTTCGGTAGGTGCGTATGATGCATCCAACGACGATCCAAATAACAGTAATAATTTTCGTCTGACTGGAAATGTCATGTCTTACAGTGGTGCCGGACCTGCCGGAGGCCGAATAAAGCCGGATATAGTTGCTCCCACAAACGTCATGTTAATGCCAAAATATGATAATGATTATAAAGCGGATGGTTTCGGGGGGACTAGTGCCGCAACTCCAGTTGTATCTGGTGCTGCTGCAATTTTACTTGATTGGGGTGTCTGGCAATTTGGTACCGGTGTCGCGGGTGAACCTGGTAGATTATTTGTTAACCTCCTCAACTTTGGTGATCGACGAAATGAGTCGCCGTGTATTCCTGACGCCCAATGTGGAATGGATAGCTTCTCTAATGTATATGGTTCCGGCCGACTGAGGATGAGGCTGCCCATCGAAGCAGGAATGGATAATCCTTACCGGTGGTATACTACACATGTTGATTTTAATCAAAATAACCAGACATATACAATAAAGCTTAATGAAGGCGCCCTTGGCGCCAATCCACCGATCCCTAGTGATGTAAAATTGCTAAAAATTGCTCTATGGTGGATTGAACCGGCTTCCAATCTACAATCAATGAAATCTCAAATAACATCTAACGTAAAAAGAAAAATTGGACTATTTAATTGGGTAACTGTAATAGCAAAAGACAGCAACGATGATCAAAAAATTCACTACATATTTGATAGTAATGAAAGCTATTTCCCGGATTTTATTAGTGATTATAGCTATAAGTTGGAAGTAACTTCAACATATATTCCTTCTGGCAGGACTTTAAGAGTATGGATCTCATATTTCTGGGAAGATCTTGACCGAAATGATGTTGAAGGACCAAGGAATGATGTTGATGAAGATGACAATAGATACCTGCTATATCGATAAATAAGGAGAAATGCCATGAAATATCCATATTATCTTCTCCTCATCCTTTGTCTACTCGTCTTCGCTTTTACCTACTGCGATGACGACGACGATAATGACGACAATTCAACGGATGATGATAATGACGACGACGCAACCGATGATGATGCAATCGATGACGATACGTCCGACGATGACACATCCGACGACGATACGATCGACGATGGTGTTTCGCCAAGAATCAGCAACGCTTATTGGGAGCCAAATCCGACTGAGTTGCAACAAGGCGTCGATATGAACTATTATTGGATGAGTAAATTATATTTTTCGGTATGCGATCCCAACAACGACCTTGCGCCGGAAGGAGAGTTCTGTCTATTGGATATGCCATCTATTTTCGAGCCCTGTGGCGATTGGAGTGATCTTGAAACCGATGGCGACATCTATGATGTGGATGACTGTGACAACCCGATAACTTTTTGGACAACATACGTTTTTGCCCCGGATTATGATCCGTTTGCCACCGCTGCGGGAGAATATTGCGCCCGGTTGATCGCCAGCGACAATGCCGGTCATGAAGATATTCTGGAGGATATTTGCGTTACGCATGATCCGCCGGTGTCGATGTATTGATCGAATATCTCATTTGCCCGTCGTTTGGGGATTTTCCGGGGATTTTTCGTTTTCCGGATTTCCGGATTTCCGGAAATTTCCGAATTTCCGAATTTCCGGGGACAGTATATAGAAATTCTTCTGGATTTCCGGGGACACCCATAACCGCGCAAGTCAAGAGCATCCCCTTCTTGCTTCTTTGTTGCTTGGCGAGGGCTGGGCCTTTGGAACAGCCCGGCCGAGCCAAGCGATTCAGTTTTTGCCTCGCGTGCTTTTACCGACACCCATTCGCATCGATTTCCGCCAGGATTTCCGGAATTTCCCGAATTTCCCAATACATAGGTCCAGGGATTATCCCTGGCGGGGATTATCCCTGGCGCGAGAGCAGGCCGCCGATGGCCGAGCCCAGGGCCATCCCGCAGCCGCCGCCGACGGCCAGCCATACTGCGAAGTTGTCGGACAACACGCCGGCGATGATCCCAAAGACCGCTCCGCCGGCAAACCCAATCGATACGCCCAGCGCCAGTTTATTCATCTGTCGTTCCCTGGTAAAGGTGGATTGCCATCGCAGCAGGCAGCCGATTATACCAAATTCACTGGGCAACGTCATATTAAACGATATCACGACGGGCGTCTGGTCGTCCCCTGTTATGCTCGCTCAAATAACCGTGAAGTTCCGTCTTCCGCATTCGGCATTCCGAATTCGAAATTGACTACGCCGAACGCTCGACCAGCGCGGTCAGCCACTGGTGCAGCTCGAGGGTCTTCTTGAAGTGCTTGAAGGCCCAGTCGACGATCCGGGGCGAAAACAGCTCGTCGGGCACCGCCGTCTGCGCGCCCGCATACAGGCCGTCGTGCAGCAGCAGCTCGGCGCGCGGATGCGCCGGGTCGAAGCCGTGCGGCACGCGCTTCTTGCGCCGCCCGCCGATCTCGTAACCGCGCCGGCGCACCTTGGCCAGCGCCTCGGCGAGAGCCTCGCCGTGCACCGGGTGCAGCACCGCCTGCCGGTACGCCTCCAGAATGCGCTTGGAGAACATCCAGATGCCGCTGCCGACCCAAATCGCCTCGGGCTCGAGGTGGAAGTAGAAGGCCGAATTCTCGTCCTTGGCCAGCGGGCCTTCCCAGAACAGCATCGACACATACGGCTTGTAGGGCGTCTTGTCCTTGGAGAAACGCGTGTCGCGGTAGATGCGGAAGATCGACTTGTTGATCTTGGGGATCGCCTGCACGCCCGGCGCGATCGTCGCCAGCTTGGCGCCCATCGCCGTGACGAAACCCTGCGCCGGGGCCAGCACGTAGCGCTCGTAATCGCCCTTGTGCTCGGTGAACCACGGTTTGTCGTTGTGCTTGTTCAGCTCGCGGAAGAACTTCAGCGTTTGCTTGTCGAAGCCCTCGAACGTCGCCATCGCGCCTCTCCCGTTTGGGTTTCCCTTAACCTAAGGGCGATCGGGCGCGGCGGCAAGATCCTCAGCGGCACGTGGCGCACAGCGGGTTGATGATCTCCGCTTCGCCGGTCGCCAGGTGCGTGTCCAGGAAATGGAACGCCTGCTCGCGCGAGGCCGCACCCAGGTCCGTTTCGGGCATGAGGAACATCAGGTGGTTGGCCGTGTCGAATTGGTAAAATCCCGAGCCGACGCGCGGACAGCACACGTGCTCGACGTGCCCCACGTCCCACACGTACGGCTCGAATTGCGGCCACCCGCCCGCGCGGCAGTAGTACGCCCCGCTCATGCCGCCGACGATAAAGTCGTCGCTCGCGCCCTGTTGCAACACGTAGGGATGATGTCCCTCCAATCCCGGCAGCGGCTCGCCGTTGACGTGGGGCAGGAAATTCACCGGGTCGCCCGCGTCCAGCACGTGCTGATACATGCCGCCGACCAGCCAGACGAACTCGGTGAATTCCATGTCCGGCAGCAGGTAGTCGCCGAATTCGGCGAGCCATACGATCCAGCCCATCAGCGGACCTTCCAGCGCAACGCCGGTGAGCTTCGCGCCGGCCACGTTCATCACGAAGGCGTCGATGTTGTCTTCCAGCGCGGCGAACGTGCCGCCGAGGATCGCGTGCAGCGAAATGGCGAAGTAGTAAATGTGTTCGGTGTCGAAATCGGGAATGCCGTCGCCGTTGTTGTTGGGAATGACGTCCATCGTGTTGAGGTTTTGCACCGCGCGGGTGAGCCACATCAGGTCGGCCACCGTCTCGCGCACGTTGTCGCGCATGCGCAGCGGATGGAAAAAGTCGAGGAAGCCCAACATCGACGCCAGCCGCCCGCCGATCAGGCCCTCCGCCCGGTCGCCGTGCGCCAGATCGGAAGAGCGTCGTGTAGGGAAAGAGTGTAGATCTCGGTGG
>CALBTQ010000026.1 GCA_937967875.1 uncultured Pseudomonadota bacterium | reverse complement strand
CCACCGAGATCTACACTCTTTCCCTACACGACGCTCTTCCGATCTTTTTCGCGGCGGCAATACACAAGTGCTTTACTTATTATAAGCTTGCATTGACAGTTTCATTGATATTCATTATTAGAATCTACATATAAGATCATTATTCTCTCGTCATGTTTAGGAGAATGGGAAATGGTAGATCCAAGAAATCCGAAAGAATGTCCACTTTGTGAAAAAAATGCCAGCATCACAGAAAGTAGAAGCAACTTTACATATTTTATCGAATGCAAGAGATGTGGGAATTATACTATCACTGAGGAAATGATCGAAAGGTTAGTGCCAAGAAACGATTTTTATAAACACAAATATTTACTTTCGGGACTGATACGTGAAAACACTATAAAAAAAATGAGGCCAATTTTTCTAAGTACTAAAACTGGAATTTCACTAATTGATGATTTACGAAGGTTATCCATTACCGATAAAGCATTTAAATTATTAAATAATATTGTAAATATGACAGAATACCCAGGTCAGCAAATTTCAATTAATAATGCTGATGACTATCCATTTGCATATGTTAATGACGAAGGTTCTTTACATTACTTCTTAAATTATTTGTTTGATCATGGTTACATTAAAGGATTGAATCCCTGGATTGTAACCGTTGAAGGTTTCAATAAAGTTGAAGAGTTGAAAATAATTAACCTTGAAAGCGACAAAGCATATGTTGCCATGCATTTCATTGATAAAATGTATGATGTTTATGATTCCGCAATTGAGCCAGCCATAATTTCTTGTGGGTACAAGCCATATCGAGTTGATCGCGATCCTGATAATGAAAAGAAAATTGACGATAAAATCTTTGCGAACATTAAAGAGGCAAGATTTCTTATAGCCGACTTTACTGGTCAACGTCCGGCAGTCTACTTCGAAGCCGGTTTTGCCGGCGGACTTGGCATTCCTGTCATTCGTTGCTGCAAAGAAGCACAAGTGGACAAATTGTGTTTCGATACTCGGCAATACCCGCATTTATTATGGAAAGATGCTCATGATCTAAAAGAAATGCTCATCGATCGAATTCGAGCTACCATCGGCTTAGAGCCACATTTTGAATTATAATTCGTCCTTTGGCCTTCAACATTCATTCTTTGAAGCGCCCCTCGCATAGGTTGCTTTTTCCATGGCCGCTCGTGTCGCTCGCCCCAAGGAGTCCGCGCCAGCCTCACCTTCAACTCTTGAGTTGAAGGCTCTTAAGTCTGGTTATTATCTGAAATAATAGTAAATTATTCCATCACCAAAGAAGTATAACCGGCGATTCTGCCGCGTTAATCGGTCATTTTCGCCAAAATATGCAATTTGGCTAGTCAAAATAAGCAATATCTCGTCTTGCCCCATGCCACCCTGCCCAATAAACCGGGACACGTAACGAGTACATGTCCCGGGGTTTATCGCCTATACATGCTTACCAAAAACGGGGACACGAAGGAATCGAGTCCCCGATTTTTGACAAGCCGGGACACGTAACGAGTGCATATCCCGGGTTTATCCGAAGCCATCAATCCCGGTCGTGGGACACTGTCCCGCATGTGTCCCACCCCATATTTTTAATAACCTGTTGATATCGTTGGTAATACTGAATTTCAACCGTGGGACAAAAGTGTCCCAAAGTGTCCCATCTGTCCCACGATTCACTATCCACTACCGCGCGGCTCCGCCGCCGGCCGAGGCTTCACACAATGACGGCAAATCATAGGTCCAGGGATTATCCTTGGCAGGAATTATTCCTGGTAGGGATTCGGCGGGGCGACCTTCTCCAACACTTCGACGGCGTGGCGGACCGACTCAGCCTGCGGGTAATCCGGCGCGAGGGACAGCACCCGGCGCAGATGCACCAGGGCGTCGACCGGGCGGTTCATCTTCAAATAGGCGTCGCCGAGGTAGTAATGCAGATGCGGATCCTCCGGGCGCGCCAGCAGGGCCTGCTCGAAGTCATGCGCCGCGCGCGGATAGTCGTGGCGCATGGCGGCCTCGTAGCCCAGCGCCTGAGGCACCATGCCCGGTCCGCTGCGCGAGGCATGCGGCAACGACAGCGCATAGACCCAACCAAGAAAGAGAATCGCTGCGATGGAAACCGCGTGCGCCCAGCGACCGGAGCGCGCCGGTTTCTCGGCGCCGGTCAGCGCCGGCACGAACGCGGCAAGCAGAATCAACCCGTAAACGATTGCCTGCCCCGTCGAGCCCAGACCGAGCCACCCGGGCAGCGTATCGACGAAATACCCGTCGGCCAGCAGCGGCAGCATCGCCTCGTACAGCGGATTGCCGATGACCGTGTTGGGCAGCGGATAGGTGAATATCGCGACCGTGGCGATCGCCAGCGACAGCACGATCAGGAAAAACACCACGTCGCGCAGCGCCGAACCGGCGCGGGCCAGCAGCATCGCCAGCGGCGGAATCATAAACGGCAGCATCGGCACGATGTGGCGCGGGCCGAAGCACGAGCCGCCGTCGGGCTCGAAGTACGCCGCGTTGAACAGCAGGAACCCGCCGATCATCGCGGCCAGCAGCAGCCCTTCCCACCGCAGCGCACGCGAGCGGAAATGCCACAGCCCCAGCAGGCCGATCAGCAGCACGGGGCTGTAGAAAAACAAGCCGCGATGCACCGAGAAGGTGATCTCCCAGAGCGCGCTCAGGCGCGGCAGGTAGATGCCCATGAAGCCGCGGCTCATTTCCTCCTGGTACACGTCGTAGGACAGGTTGCTGTACCCCAGCGACGCCGGGCCGCCGAACACCGCCGTGTTGTAGGCCGCGTGCATGCCGATGGGCACGACGAAGGCGAGGACGATGAACGCGGCGATGCTCTTCCAGTCGCGGCGAAAGGTCAGCAGATAAAGGAACAGCCAGCCCGCGCCCATGCCCGCCGGGTATTCGAAAAACATCGCCTGCCCGGCCAGCAGCGCGCCGACCCACACCAGGTTGCCCTCGCCCTGTTTGGCGCGCCACAGGAAATAAAAGCCGAAAAACAAGAACAACGCGGCGAACTGGTGGCTGTAATAGGCGACCGAGTAGATCAGTGCGGGCGTGGCCAGCGCGTAGGTCGCCGCGGCCAGCCGCGCGGCGCGATCGTCGCCGGTCATCTCGGCGCACAGGCGAACCAGCGCCAGGCACATCAACGCCGAGAGCAACGAAAGCGTCAGCACGCGAATCAGGTAGCGGAAGGTTTCCTTATCCGGCGACAATCCCAGCAGACGCGTCACCGCGCTCGTCACCAGGTAGACCGGCACGCCGATGAACGAACTGCCCGGCGCCTTGTCGCTGTACCAGTGGCCCTCGTAATACGAGCGGTCGTGCGTTTGTTGAAAGTAGTTGTCGATGTTCAGCGTGCCGTGATCGACGATCGAGTAGACCATCGCCAGGCGCGCCGCGATGTTCGAACCGGCGTTGGGAATGAAAAAGAAGGCGTAGGCGACGAAGATCGCCGCGAACAGGGCCAACGCGCGACGGCCGTTCATCGCGCCTCGTGGCGTTGCGGCGGCCGGTAGGCGCGTATCTTCCACACGTTGATCAGCGCCTCCCAGAAAATGCCGCCGGACATCTTCGGCTGCCCCGCCGTGCGATTGGGGAAGATGATGGGAATTTCCTTGAAGCGAAATCCCTGACGAATCGCCCGATAGGTTATCTCGATCTGAAAACCGAATCCCTTGCACCCGACGGTCGGCAGGTCCATCGCCCGCAGCACCTCGGCGCGCCAGACGCGAAAGCCGCTGGTCAGATCGTTGACCTTCAACCCGAGAATCGTGCGGGCGTACAGCCCGCCGCCGCGGCTGATGATCTTGCGCGACAAGCCCCAGTTTTTCGTGCCGCCGCCGGCCACGTAGCGCGAGCCGATGGCGATGTCGACCTCGTTCATCGCGCCGAACATCTGCGGCAGGTAGGACGGATCGTGGCTCAGGTCGGCGTCCATCTGGCCGATCGCCTCGTAGCCCCGGTCCAGCAACTGCAGGAACGCGGCGATGTACGCCGGGCCCAATCCCTGCTTGCCGGCGCGGCGCATCACCTCGATGCCGCCCAGCGTTTCGTTGAGCTTTTCCACCAGATCGGCGGTGCCGTCGGGCGAATTGTCGTCCACGACCAGGATGTGCAGTTCCGGCATGATCTCGCGAATGCGCGGCAGAATGACCGGCATGTTTTCGGCTTCGTTGTAGGTGGGAATAACCACTACTTGTTTCATCGACAATCTCCCGCCCAGGATGTGCCTTTGTTGTAACGGTTTCCCGCCGCGCTGGCAACCGCGATCGTGCACCGTGCTTGTTTTTGCGCCGATGTATCTGTCACAATGCGCCCACACCAAGGGGAGACCGGCCGCATGATGATCGCCCGCGAACACGGCTTCGAGATCGAGAAAATCGGCGCGCGCTTCGAGTTTCGCCGCAACCGCTCGTGGCCGTTGCGTCATTGGGCCTGGGCGACCGGCATGCTCGCCTTTCTGCTGACGACGACCTGCGTGTTGTTTGTCGTTCTTCGCCTGCAAGGCCAAAAGGGCGCACAGCCCTGGCCGGCGATCGCGATCCTCAGCGGCATTTCGATCGCGGCGATCTTCCTGTTCATCTACATTCTGCTTCGCTATCTCCGCACGCGCGGCGTTCGACCCGAGCAGGTGCCGCTGCGCTACGTCGCCGATCTGGCCGCGGGCGAATTGCGCGACGATCGCGGGCGCGTGCTCGCCCCGCTGGAGCGCATCGTGATCCGCGTCAACTTCGCCGGCGACTCCTACCTGATGGGCGAGTTCGATTTCATCGACAAGATCGTGCTGCGTTGGGGCTGGTTTCATTCGGTGTGCGTGTTCAAATCGGAAGACGACGAGGTCATCGAGCGCGTGCGCCAACGGTTGGCCAAGGAAGGATGCGGCCGCCTGCTCGCCAAGGGCAAATGATCAATCCGTCATCGTCTTGAGCGCCGCGGCCGCGTCATGGGTCGGCGGTTTGCATTGCCCGCCGCGACACACGTAGATCGTCGCGCGCTCGTCGCGCATCGTGTAGTCGGCCGTATACGGCGCCAACTCGGCCAGCGTCCGCGGGTCGTCCGCCGACCGCATCAGCAACAGCGCATGCGGCGCAAACGGAGCCCGGAGCGTTTTGACGATCCGCCGCGTCGCCTCGTCGTGGGTATCGCCGACGATCGTCACTTCGCAACCATGGCCAAGGGCGTAGTCGATCCCGCTGAGAAAATGGGCGACCTCGAAGGGCGCGTGGCGCACTGTTTGCGCGAACGCCTCGCCCAACCGCGCCGCCCGCGCCGCCAATTCGCTGCGCCCGGTTAGCGCCGCCAGCCGCAGCAGGTTGTGCAACGCCGCCGAGTTGCCCGCCGGCAACGCGCCGTCGTACACGTCCTTGCGCCGCACCGGCATCGCCTCGCCGTCGACGGGCGTAATGAACAAACCGCCGCCCGACTCGTCCCAAAACAGATCGAGCATCAGGTCGTTGAGCGCCAGCGCCTCG
>CALBTQ010000025.1 GCA_937967875.1 uncultured Pseudomonadota bacterium | reverse complement strand
GCGACCACCGAGTTCTACACTCTTTCCCTACACGACGCTCTTCCGATCTCGCTGGGCTTCGAATTTCCCGACCCGCATCCGGAGGTGCGTGCGCAGTGGGGCGTGTTCGACGCGTTCATCTCGCTGATGACCCCGCAGGGCTTCGCCGACCTGATGGGCAAGATGTGGCCGGAGCTGATCGACGCCATGCCCTACGGCATGGGGCCGATGATGCGCGTCATGGGCAAGATCCCCGGCGCGCTGAGCCTGATGAAGCCGCTGTTTCCGGTGCTCTTCCCGCGCCTGCTGCCCGTGATGATGCCCAAGGTGATGAACACGATGCTCCAGCGCGTTTCCGAGCAGATCGCCATGCCCGACTACATGATCGAGCAGATGCCCGGCCTGATGCCCAAGGTCATGGACAACCTGATGCCGCACATGATCGACGACCTCGTCCCGCTGGTCACGCAACCCATGATCGATTATCTGCGCGGCCAGGGATAATCCCTGGACCTATGTATTGCCTTCATTGTATGACGCCTTTGCCGGCGGCCGGGCCGCGCGGTAGTTTGTAGTTGTTGGAAAAATCGGGGACATGATTCCTTCGTGTTCCACTTCGATGGGTTCTTTAATTAGGGACAGTCACCTATTTATTTATCAAAAAAATTGCAAATACATATGTATAATCAGTATATTACATATCCTGAGAAAATCCATTAATCCATCATTAAAAATAGGTGACTGTCCCTATTTTTTGGCGATTAAAAAAACAGGGGCGGAACCACGAGATTCCGCCCTTGATCTGAAAATCAGCTCAAAAATTGGGGACCGCCGCGGTCAAGCGGAGGTCGTCGTCGTGGGATTACCAACGACGATTGCGATTGCCGCCGCCGCCGCCACCGCGACGATCGTCACGGGGGCTTCTTTCTTTGGCTTCGCTCACCTTGATGGTGCGACCGTCAAGGCTCGTCTCGTTCAAGCCGGCGATGGCGGCCTTGGCGCCCGCTTCATCGGCCATGGTCACGAAACCGAAACCGCGGGAACGGCCGGTGTCGCGGTCGGTGATGACGGCCACGTCGGTCACTTCACCGAATTTGGCGAAGGCCTTACGCAAACTCTCATCGGTCGTGTCCCAGCTCAAGCCGCCAACGTACATCTTTGTATTCATTACCTGTGTCTCACTTTCCTTTCGCGCCGCCGCAACGACGGCACGATTCACTTGGCGGGTAACAGTGCCCGCCCTCACTAAATCGACCCCAATGGCCGACCATCATCCTGTACTTTCCATACTTACCTTTTTGGAGAACAAACCAACGAGGAGTGCGTAGGGCAAGTCGGGATATTTCTCAACATTCAAACGGAAACGAATTCGTACTTTTAGTAACTTGATACAGGCGCCGGCGAATGTCAAGCGGTCATTTTGCCGGAAAAAATTGGCGGAAGTTGCACGGCGCACAAGCGTTGCCGTCGTCGGGCGGACGGAAAAAAAAAGAAACACCCCCACCGCTTCTCGTCGTCTCCCCCATCATTCCGATTGACCTGTTTTATGCAAGTGGCATAATCATTCGCCGGCGGTGGAGAGCCGGAAAAGCAACAATTACTTCGAGGTCGCGTGAACAGCGAGTCGTATTCCGCGCGGACCGTTCGTTGGGCGCTGGGCGCGGCCTTTGCGTTGTTGGGATTGCCTACGCTTTACGTGGCGATTTCCTCGTGGCATTGGCCGCTGATGCATGATGCGCCGCTGATTCATTACATCGCCTGGCGGCTGGACGAAGGGGCGACGGCCTAACGCGATCTCTTCGAAATGAACCTGACTGGCGCCTACTTCATTCATTATCTGTTTTATTCCGCGTTCGGCTCGGCCGATCTGCGGTGGCGGCTGTTCGACCTGACGTGGCTGGCGCTGTCGGCGACGCTGTTGGCCGTCTACTGCCGCCAGTTCGGCACGTGGGCGGCGGCGCTGGCGGCGTTGCTGTTGATCTCGTTTCATCTGACGAAGGGACCCGGGTCGGTCGGGCAGCGCGACTTTCTGATTCTGCCGTTCATCCTGCTGTCGCTGCTGGCGTTGAACCGTTTCATTCGCGTCACCCAGTGGCGCTACGCCGCCTTGGCCGGCCTGGCGCTGGGCGCGTCGCTGACGATCAAACCGCAGATGGCGCTGCTGTTCGTGTTTTTCGCCGCGGCGTTGGTGCTGCGCTTTTGGCAGACGCCGGGGACGTGGCTGCGCGCCGTGACGATCTTTGGCCTCGCCGGCTTCGTTTTTCCGGCTGTGATGCTTCTGTGGCTGTGGCGCACCGATTCGCTGACGCCGTTTTTCGACATCATGAGCAACTACCTGCTGCCGTTTTACTCGAAGCTCAGTCCGGCGTCGCCCGGCAAGCAGGTGGACACCTTCATGCGTCAGACGTGGGTGTTTTACCTGCCGTTGCCGCTGCTGCCGCTGGCCTACAACCGCCGCGAGTTGCTCAACGGGCCGCTGTTTCTGCCGCTGGTCGGGCTGGCCTTCGGGACGATCAACTACTTCGTGCAGAACAAGAACTTCAACTATCACCTGTATCCGTGTGCGCTGTTTTTGACGATCTGCTGCGCGGCGGCGCTGACGCGAATTTTCTCCGTCGAACGCTCGAAGCAGGCGGCGGTGCTGGCGGCGGTGATGTTGCTGGCCGGCTTGCAGGGCGTGCAGACGTGGCAGTCGCGCGTGCTCATGGGCTCGCTGGAAGAAAGTCAGCGGCGCATCGAGCGCGAATTGCAGCGCGACATTGCGCGGCTGCATCGGCCGGGCGAGACGGTGCAGGTGATGGACACGACCAGCGGCGGCATCGAAGCGCTGCTGCGGCTCAAGATCCGTCAGCCGTCGCGCTTCGTCTACGATTTTCATTTTTATCACGACACGCAGGACCCGCGCATTCAAAAGCTGCGCGTCGAACTGCTGACCGCGCTGCGCGAGCATCCGCCGCAACTGATTGCGCTGTGTCGCGACACCTGGCTGCACTTCGGCTATGAGCGGCTCGACGAGTTTCCGGAATTGCGCGATTGGCTGACCCAAAACTATCGCTTGGAAACGGAAGGATTCGGGTACCGACTTTATGCCCAACCCTAACACGCTGCCGATTATCCGCGCCTACGACGATCCGATCGTGCGCACGTATTGCACGATCCGTTTTCACATTCTGCGCCAACGGTTTCTCGACGAGATCGGCCAGTACCTGCCCGACGCCGGGCGCGTGCTGGACATCGGCTGCGGCTTCGGGCTGTTCTCGCTGTATTACGCGCGGCGCAATCCGGCGCTGGCGCTGACCGGTGTGGATCTGAACGCGCAGCGCATTGCGACGGCGCAGGCGGCGGCCGCGCGGCTGGGCATCGGCAACGCGCTGTATCGCGTGCAGGATGCGGCGACGCTGCGGCTCGACGAGCCCTTCGACTGCATTTACATGCTCGATCTGATCCACCATCTGCCGCCGGATTCGGTGGAGCGGCTGTGCACGCACCTGCATAATATCCTCACGCCCGGCGGCCGGTTGATCGTCAAGGACGTCGACACGCGCCCGCGCTACAAACTGTGGTTCACCTGGGCGCTGGACCGGCTGATGGATCGCCGCGCCCCGGTGCATTACTGGGACCGTCTGCGCGTGCTGGCGCTGCTGCGCGACATCGGCTTCACCGTGCACCACCACGCGATGATCGACTACCTGCCGTACCCGCACATCATGTACATCGCGACGAAGGAGTAAGGGGCCAATTAAAAGGTCAGGAAGGGAATCGGGTGGTTCCGGATTCCGGGTCTGCGGAGACTGTCGATAAATGCGCCGACAGGCGACAAACAGCCCCGTCAGGGGCGGTAGATCGCCTTCCTACCTAATCTTGCTCGTCGGGCAGGGGGGTCACCCCATATTTTGTAAGGGTATTTTTCTTGACGAACGGAGGCAATGTTCGGTATCATCATGCCGAACATTGAGGAGGAAGAAACGACGATGAGCACCCGGACGTTGAGTCCCCGCCAGCAAGAGGTTTTGCGGGTGATCGGCGCGTGGGTCGACCGCCACGGCCGACCGCCGACGGTGCGGGAAATCGCCGAGGCGCTGGGCGTGTCCTCCACCGCGACGGTGGTGCAGCACCTGCGCGCGCTGGAAAGCAAAGGCTATCTGGCCCGCGAGCGCTACCGTCACCGCGACCTGCGCCCGCACGAGCCGCTGCGCCGGCCGCCGCGCGCCTTCGCGGCCGAGATGGTCCAGGTGCCGCTGGTGGGCGTGATCGTCGCGGGTCGGCCGCTCGAATCGGTCGAGGTGCTCGGCGACGAGGAACTGGTCGACATTCCGGCGTCCTATCTGTCGACCGGCGAACACTTCGCACTGCGCGTGCGCGGCGAATCGATGATCGACGACGGCATCTGCGACGGCGACGTGATTCTCGTGCGCCGGCAGGATCAGGCGCAGGCGGGCCAGACGGTCGTGGCGCTGGTCGAGGGCGAGGCCACGGTCAAGCGGCTGTACTTCCACGGCGCGCAGGCCGAGTTGCGCCCGGCGAACCAGGCGATGGAGCCGATCTTCGTCCCGCGCGATCAACTGACCATCCAAGGCGTGGTCATCAGTCTTTTGAGGAGGTAGATCGGAAGAGCACACGTCTGAACTCCAGTCACCGAATACGATC
>CALBTQ010000024.1 GCA_937967875.1 uncultured Pseudomonadota bacterium | reverse complement strand
CCGGCTGATAGCACCCGTCGGTCGTGTTCCCGCCCCAGTCGCAGACCCAATAGCACACGCCCTGCTCGTAAAGCGTTTCGTCGTCGTCATCATCATCGTCGTCGTCATCGTCGCCATCGTCGCTGTCGTCGTCATCGTCATCGTCGCCGCAGGCCGCGACGATCAGGAAGGTCGCCATGCTCATCGAAAGAAAAAACAAAAGAAAGAATTTCGTCTTCATTATCGACATCCTTTCGCCAGGGCCCCGAATCCACCGGAGCGTCGGTTATATTCCAGTTATCGGCAAAGACCGGCGATCGGTCAAGAGAAAATTAACCAAACGGTCAATTATTTTTGAAGACCGGCAATATAGGGAGAGTAAACTTTTTGTAATTGTAGGTTAAATGCTTGATTCGCTGACAAAAATCAGAAGACTTGTCTGTTAACGGCGGCACGGTGAGCGAATTTTCTTCATCGCATCCCTCAGAATTCAAAAGCGGTTTGGAACTGCATGTCGGTCAGGCGGTTGTCCTCGTTGTCGGCGCCGGACATCGCCTGCAAGCCCAGGTGCAGATGATCGCACGGATCGTAGCCGACGAAGCCGCCGTACTGGGTGTAGTCGGTGACCTCGTAGGACGGATCGTTCCCCTGCGTGTCGAGCCAATCCAAACCGGAAATCGTCTCGAACTTCGGCCCGAGCTGCAGCGAACCGTCCAACAGCAGCACGGCCAGTTCGACGTTCGCGGCGCTCAGGGACGTCGCTTCGCCGGCGTCGTCGACGTACTCCTCCTCGTCAAACTCGCCGGTCGCGACGTACTCGGCGATCAGGCCCAATCCGAACGCCTCGGTGAAGGGCAATTCCGCGCTGAGAAATCCGCCGTACAGCGGCACGTCCGTTTCGTAGCGCACGAACTCGTCGCCGCTGTCGGCCGCGCCATCCGGATCCACCGCATTGAGGGCGCCGCCGAATTCCAGCGAGGTTTCCGTCGCGTCGCTCAGGTAGTAACCGCCGACGGTCAATTGGTACTTTTCCTGAAAGGCCAGGGGCTTGATGTCCAGCCGCGCGGCGAAGGAGTCGATCGAGTTGTCGTCGGCTTCGCCGTCCTCGTCGACGTTGTCGAAGGCGCCGTTAAAGGCCCAGGCGCTGACTTCGAAAAAATCGTGGGCATAGCCGGCGCCCAGGGCGCTCTGCCGGCACTCGGCCAGTTCCAGCACCAACGGATCGGCTACGGCGAAGGTGTCGAACTGCCCCACCGGCAGGTACGTCTTGCCGAGGCGGCCGTACAGGCCGTGCCATTGCGCGGTGACGAAGCCTTCGTCCATGTCCACGCCCAGGTCTTCGCCGCCGAACTCCTCTTCCCACAGGAAGAAAACCGTACCGGACAAAAATTCGTTGGGCGCAATTTCCGCGCCCAGCCCGGCGTTGAACGCGTAAATGTCGCCGACGTTCACCGAGTCCAGGCCGTCGGTTTCCGGCGCGAAGGAGCGATAGCCGATCCGGGCGTCGACGACGCCATTGAGCGTGACCATCTCAAACCATTTGGCCTCGTCGGCTTCCTCCGCAAAAGCGGGGGCGGCGGCGAGGAGGGCCGTCATGATGAGCAAGAGCAGCGTGAGTCGTTTCATTTCGATATTCCTTTCTCATATAAGTTTTGATGATGTCGTGCCGGTCGGCCGGGCGTTTCGTTACCCGTTTTTTACTCGGCCGAACGATTCCTCTCCCGGCGGTAATCCGCGAGCGGGTCCTTGCCGCAGCCGCCGCAACATCCGTCGCACGCGCCCTCGTCGGACGTGGCGGTGCGATACAGCCGATAGCCGAACCAGCCGACGGAAAAAACTACGACAGTGAGAACGATGGCGGTTTGCATGTCATGGTTCCTTTCCAATCGGGGCTTCGATAGTGGATTCCGCGGCTGGAACGGCCGTCGGCATTTCGAGTAGTGGTTCGTCGGGGTAGGGCGCGGCGATGTCGGCCGGCGCAGATCGGAAGAGCACACGTCTGAACTCCAGTCACCGAATACGATC
>CALBTQ010000023.1 GCA_937967875.1 uncultured Pseudomonadota bacterium | reverse complement strand
TCGAGCCCGGCTTGTCAAAGGGATTGGGCTCGTAGCCGTAACCGGTACGCAGGAAGAAGTACTCGAAGGGCTCGAATTCCAGACCGACGTGCGGCACCCAGATGTTGACCAGGTCGATGTCCAGACCGGCGCGGGCCAGGTCGTGTTCGCCCATCTGATCCTGCACCTGCTCGTAGTTGTACCAGACGATGTCGCTGTGCAGCGTGAACCAATCCAGTGCGCGCCAGGCGAAGCCGAAGGCCGCACGGGCCGGATGGATGCTGTCTTTGAACATCAGGGTCATCGGCAGATCGGCCAACGGGCTCTCGCCCACCTGCGCCGCCGCGCCCACGACGATCGGGTCGAACTGTCCGTGCGTCGCACCGTGGTAGGTCAGACCCAGGTCGATCGGATCGAAGTGCACCATCAATGCGGCCACCGGCGCACCGCGCAGGTTGACCGTAACCGCCATGCCTTCGCTGTTGGTGTTGCCCGACATGTCGGTGCGCAGGAACATATCGTTCTTGGTGTGCAGCGTGGTGAGCACGCCGCCGCCGAGGTACAACCAATTGAATACTTTAAAACCCAACGCGCCGTTCAGGGTGAAGGAAGTCACGCCGTAACGCGAATAGTGTCCTTCGGCGTATTGCAGATCGTTGAAGCGGATGAACGCGTTCATGTTGTCGTCGAGGCTGATGTTCAAGCCCAACGCCACCGGCCACTTGGATTTAAGCAGGCTGTTGAGTTTGATCACCAGGTTGGTCTGGATCACCTCGTTGGCTTCGTCGAAGGTGAACGTGTCGCCCTTCGGTCCGCCTTCGAAATCGGGCTTGCCGTACAGGTAGCTGAGCATGATCTGCGAATTTTCCATCATCGCCATGGCGGCGGGATTGAAGAATGCACAGGACGCGTCATCGGTTAATGCCGTATAGGCCGAGCCGATGCCGATGCCGCGAGCGCCGAAACCAAAACCATACGGTATGTTATTCAAACCGGCGAATGCGGTCAGGGGAATCAACAATAATACGAACGTTAATCCCCAGGTAAAAATGCGTTGCTTCACAGTGCCCTCCTTGTCTGTTCCGTTCAGAAATAGACGAATTGAGTACGAATTGGATTACTCCTCATACGAACTTGAGATTGCACGTTGTGTCGTCTGTTGCCGGATGTGTTTTCTTAGAAGATGTTGAGATTGCTGAAGGAAACGTTACATTAGCTTTTTGTGAGTGTCAAATTAAAGCCGGTTGAAAGAGAATACCTAAAATTTTCAAATTATTACGCTATGTATAGAGGATGAAAAACGATCATTTTTCATTTTTTTTCATCATTGACTCGGTAACCCTGGAAGTATTACACTCCAATGCCTACTATAATGGTAGACAATGGTGCGTTACGTTGGTTTTACGGAGATAAAATGAAAGGCATCTATCTTGATCATAACGCAACAACGCCGGTGGATCCTCTGGTTCTGGAGGCGATGTTGCCGTTTTTACAGGAATCTTTCGGAAACGCCAGTTCCATTCACGCCTTCGGCCGGGAAGCCGCCAAAGGACTGACCACGGCGCGGGAAACCGTCGCGGGCATCTTGGGATGCACCGCCAAGGAGGTTCTCTTCACCTCGGGCGCGACCGAAAGCGACAACCTGGCGTTGCGCGGCGTGGTGTCGGCCAACCGGAAAAAGGGCAACCACATCGTCATCAGTTCCATCGAGCATCCGGCGGTGCTCAACACGGCGCAGGCATTGGAAAAGGAAGGCGTGCAGGTCACCTATCTGCCGGTCGACAGCGACGGTCTGGTCGATCCGGCGCAGGTGAAAGCGGCAATCCGCCCGGAGACGATTCTGGTTTCGGTGATGTACGCCAATAACGAAACCGGCGTGATTGAGCCGATCGCGGCCATCGGCCGGATCGTGCGCGAGGCCGGCGTGCTGTTTCACACCGACGCGGTGCAGGCGGCGGGCAAGTTGCCGCTGAATGTCGACGAACTGCAATGCGATTTGATGAGCCTGTCGGGTCATAAAATTTACGGCCCGAAGGGAGTCGGCGTGTTGTACGTGCGCAAAGGCGTGAAGCTTGCGCCCATGATCACCGGCGGCCATCACGAGTTCAACAAACGCGCGGGCACCGAGAACGTGCCGAGCATCGCCGGTTTCGCCAAGGCGCTGGAGTTGGCCGAACAACGGCGCAAAGAGGATGCCCGGCGCATCGGCGAAATGCGCGACGCGCTGGAAAAACGCCTGCTGGAATTGCTGCCGCAGATTTTCATCACCGCGCAGGGCGCGCCGCGTCTGCCCAATACCTCGCACTTGTTGTTGCACTTCATCGAGGGCGAAGGGTTCCTCATGCGCCTGGCGCTCAACCACGGCATCGCCGTCAGCACCGGCAGCGCCTGCACGAGCGGCACGCTGGGCACCAGCCACGTGCTGGACGCGATGGGTCTGCCCAAGCAATTGGCCAACAGCGGCGTGCGCATCTCGTTGGGGCGGGGCAACACCATGGAGGAAATGGAACTGGCCGCCACGGCCATCGCGCAGGAAGCCCGGCGACTGCGCGACATGAGCCCTTTGTACGACAATTACCATAACGGCCGCATGGCCGAAGAGGATCGTCGCCAATACGATGTTTGGGCGTCGAAATAACCGAGGGGAGGAATCGTGCGGATCTCGACCAAAGGACGGTACGGCTTGCGGGCCCTGGTGGATCTGGCTGCTCATTATCAGGATCGGCCGGTGTTGCTTAGCGAAATCGCCGATCGGCAAACCTTGAGCAAACGCTACCTGGAGCGCCTGTTCACGCAATTGCGCGACAATGGCATTCTGCGCAGCGTGCGCGGGGCATCGGGCGGTTACATGCTCAACCGGAAACCAAACGAAATCACGGTGACCGAAATTCTCGAGGCGTTGGAAGGTTCGCTCTCGCCCGTCGAGTGCATTGTTGATTCGCAATTGTGCCGACGGACCGAGCGGTGCGTCACCCACGATCTGTGGAACGATCTCAGCTCGACCATCCGCAAAAAGCTCGACAGCGTTTCGCTGGAAGAACTCAAAGACAAACAGTTGGCCGACGAACGCGAAAACGCCAACATGTATTACATTTGACGCCCCGGGCGGCGATGAGAGGACGAAATGTACAGCGATAAGGTCATGGATCATTTCACCAATCCGCGCAACGTGGGCGTGATCGAAAACGCCGACGGCATCGGCGAGGAAGGCAATCCGATATGCGGCGACATGATGACCTTTTACATCAAGGTCGAGGACGGCCGGCTGACGCAAGTGAAATACAAAACCTTCGGCTGCGGCGCGGCGATCGCCGTGTCCAGCATGATCAGCGAAATGGCGCTGGGCAAAACGCTGAGCGAAGCTCTGGCCATTTCCAACAAAAGCGTGGCCGAAGAACTCGACGGTCTGCCGCCGCGCAAATTGCACTGCTCGAATCTGGGCGCCGACGCGTTGCACCTGGCGATTCAGGATTATCTGTCGCGCCATCCGCAGGAAGCCGCGTCGTTGAAGATGCCCGAGCGCTCGCGTGAGGATGTGTATGAAGAACGCTTCGGCCGCTTCGGGCACGGTCCGGCGCCGACGGAGAAAGCCGATTAATCTTCGCCGCGCGCTTTCTTGAGCAGATTGGTCGTCGACTGTCCGCGCACCAGATCCACCCGCACCACGCGTCCGCCGCGCGCCTGCACGATGTCGCTGCCCACGATTTCGTCGGGGCCCCAATCGCCGCCTTTGACCAGCACGTCGGGCTGGATTTGCGCGATGATCTCCTGCGGCGTCGGTTCGCCGAACACAGTGACGTAATCGACCGCCGCAAAGGCGGCCAGCGTTTCGGCGCGTTCGGCTTCCGGATGAATCGGCCGGTCGTCACCCTTGTTCAATTGGCGCACGGAGGCGTCGGCGTTGATCGCCACGATCAGCACGTCGCCCTCCGCTTTGGCCTGTTGCAACAAACGAACGTGACCGACGTGCAAAATGTCGAAGCAGCCGTTGGTGAACACGAGCGTGCGTCCCGCTGCGCGTTCGCGCTCCAGGCGCGGCAGCAGATCGGCGAGCGCGAACACCTTGTCGTAAGTCAGTTTCATGGCAGGTAGATGATGAAGTCGATGCGGTCGTTTTTCATGCGGCCCGCATAGGTTTCGTTGTCGGCGACCGGCCGCGTTGCGCCGAAGCCCATCGGCGTCAGGCGCTCGGTGGCGATGCCGTAGCTGACCAGCAGGTCGCGCACCAGCTCGGCGCGCTGCTTGGTCAGCGTCAGGTTGGCCTCTTCGTTACTATGCGCGTAGGTGTGGCCCTCGATGCGCACGTGCAGATCGGGGTTGCGTTTGAGCGCATTGGCGAAGGCCTGCAGATTGGCGATCGACGCGGGCGTCATGTACAGCGAGTCGCCGAGGAATTCCACTTCCGGCAGCAGGATGAACTTGCGGCGCGTGGGAATCCGGTCGGGGCACCCGTCGTCGTCGAGGAAGCCGTTGATCGTTTCCGGATGATTGGGGCAAACGTCTTCCGAATCGGCGATGCCGTCGCTGTCGTTGTCCGGATCGGGGCAGCCGTCCAGATCCTGGTAGCCGTCGACGTCCTCGGGCTCGTTCGGACATTGATCGAGTTCGTCATTGATGCCGTCGAAATCGTTGTCCGGATCGGGGCAGCCGTCGTTGTCCTCGAAGCCGTCCATGTCCTCGGGATCGAGCGGGCATTCGTCTTCCGCATCCAGGTAGTTGTCGCCGTCGTTGTCGTCTTCGGGAATGCCGTCCTCGTCCTGATAATTATCGTAGTCTTCGGCGCGGTAGGGATCCTTGTCCTCGATGTCGATGATGCCGTCGCCATCCAGATCGGTGCGGCAATCCTCGCAGGCGGCCAGGGCGATTTGCAACTCTTTATCGGCGCGCGCGAGGTACACGTCGGCGTCCATGCGGTTGCCCGCCTTGGCCGAATTTTCCGCGAAGTCCAGGTACGCCTCGGCGGCGGCGAAATGCTCAGGCGAACAAAAACGCGCGCCGTGTTCCTGCGCGATGTGCAGTTTTTCCTGCGCCGGTTTCAGTTGATTGGCGATGTTTGGTCCGCAGCCGATCATTGTCGCGAACAGCAGTCCGGCAAGCAAAACAGCGAGGATGGCGGCGGCTTGTCTCAAGGAGCCTTCCGGAATTTGATCGCGTTGTTGTACGCAATGTTCGCCTGATCGTAAGCGCGGTTCAAATACAGCCGTGCCGCCTTGCGGTGCCCGTTTTCCTGCTCGACCAACGCCCGTTCGTAATACAGTTGCGCGCTGTGGAATTCGTAAGGGCTCTTCACTTCCGCGCCGGAAACCTTGGCCGCCTGCAGCGCCTCGCGCACTTGCACGTCGGTGATGTCCGGCACGGTCGGCACCGAGGCGCAACCGGTCCACACCGCCAGACACAGCAGCGTAAGGGCAAGCAACAACAAACGGCGAACCATCGATTCAACCTCGGCGGATTTATTTGAAAACTATACGCTATGGCAGCGGTCGCCTGTCAAGCGATGCGTGAAATTGATCGCATACCGAAGGTTGGGGGCAAAACGGCGCTCTGTCGCGTCAGACCATGATTTTCACCTTGTTCATCACGTCGTCGTAATCCGGTTCGCTGCCGATTTCGGGCACGAGTTGGATGTACTGAATCACGCCCTGCCGATCGATGATGAAGACCGCGCGGGCCAGCAGGCGCAGGTCCTTGATCAGCACGCCGAACTTTTGCCCGAAATCCAGATCGCGGTGATCCGACAGCGTGACGACCTGCTCGACCTCGGCGTGCCCGCACCAGCGCGCCTGGGCGAAGGGCAGGTCGACGCTCACGGTGAGGATAACGATGTCGTCGCTGAAGTGCGCGGCCAGCTCATTGAAGCGTCGCGTTTCCATATCGCACACCGGCGTGTCCAGCGAGGGCACGAAACTGAGGATGACGATCTTGCCGCGATAGGCCGCCAGCTCGACCGGGCGCAGGTCGTTGGCCAGCGCGGTCGCGTTCGGCGCCGCGTCGCCGACATTGAGCGTCGGTCCCAGCAGCGTAACGGGATTTGTATGCAAGGTGACCAGTCCGGCTTTTTCTTTCATGGGATGCTCCTTGGTCAACCACGGGTTGTTGTCACGATTTGGTTTTCAAAATTATTCTTTGATGGAAACAATGTAGACACGCCTGACGCGGCGTCAACCGACAGCAAGAAATATTGCCCCGGCGCGCTTGACGATCGTCGGCCCATCCGGCACCTTGTGGACAAGTCGGGGAGGAATCACGATGCGCATCGTCGGGTTGGCGGCCAGTCCGCGCCTGAATTCGAATTCCGAATTGTTGTTGGATGCCCTGTTGGCCGGCGCGCAAGCCGGTGGGGCCGAAGTGGAAAAAATCCGCCTGGCCGAAGCCGATATTCACGCCTGCGTCGGGTGCGAATTGTGCTCGTTGGAGGGCGTCTGCCAATTCGACGATCGCGCCAACGAAATCTTCGCTCATTTGCTAGCGGCCGATGTCGTCGTGCTGGCCACGCCGGTCTATTTTTATTCGGTGACCACGCAGGCGAAATTGCTCATCGACCGCGCGCAGGCTTTGTGGGCGCGCCGCAAACTGCAACCGCCCGCCGACGATCCGCCGCGCGGGCGCGCGGTGTTGTTGGCGGTCGGAGCCGGCAACGGCGATCGATTATTTGATGGAATCGTCTTGACCGTCCGCTACTTCGTGGATACCTTGCACAAGGATTTGACCGACAAACTGTTTTTTCGCAACGTCGATCAGAAGCGGGCGATTCTCGCGCAGCCGGAAGCCCTGGCGCAGGCGCGGGCGCTGGGCGAGTCGCTGGCGGCAAACAAGGAGCAACGATGAGCGAATTGAAAATCGGCAACAAGGCGCCGGATTTTTCCTTGCCCGACGCGGACGGCAACACCGTCAAACTGTCGGACTTTCGCGGCAAGAAAGTGATTCTGTATTTTTATCCGAAAGACAACACCTCCGGCTGCACGCGTGAGGCCTGCGATTTCCGCGACGCGACGCCGCAATTCGACGCGGCCGACGCGGTGATCATCGGCGTCAGCCCCGACAGCGAGGCGAGCCACCGCAAGTTCCGCGACAAGCACGACCTGCCGTTCATATTGCTGGCCGACTCCGACAAAAAGGTCGCCGACCTTTACGGCGTCTACCAGGAAAAAATCATGTGCGGGAAAAAGTCGATGGGCATCGTGCGCAGCACCTTCGTCATCGACGAGAACGGCAAGCTGGCCGAGGAAATGCGCAAGGTCAAGGTGGACGGTCACGTCGCGGCGGTGTTCGAACTGATCAAACCCTAAGCGTCAATCCTCGGTATCCGGCGCGATCTCCAGCACGTCAACGAGCGTCGCGGGCGAGTTGTAAAACGGCGCGCCTTCCCCCTGGAAAAATCCGTGCGTGAAAATCATGTGGATCGTCAGTTCCGAATAGCGCGCCGACCGACCGGTGCGCAGATTTTCCACCGTGTACACCGTCTTCTGATAGACGCCCGGGTGCGGCCAGGGGCAGGGGATCTTGCCGCGGTTTTCGTCGACGATCACCGACCATTTGCCGTCCACTTCGACCGGTGCGCCGAAGCCGCCGGCGCCGGCGTGACCGATGCGGCGCATTTCGCGGGCGATCCGCTCGTAGCTGACGCCCAGGCGCAGGCAGGCGGCGTGTTGTTCGTCGAGGATCGCGGCCAGGTCGCGTTCGTCGCGCCCGAAGAAACCGTCGCGCGAGATGTCGCCGGCCTTCATCTTCTCGGCCGCTTTGAGCAGTTGTGGCGTCATCTTCATGGGCGCTGCTCTCCTTAGGAGAATTTATCGTAAAAGATCTCCGCTTGCGGCATGCCGTTTTTGGTCAGCACGGCGATGCACGCGTCGATCATTCCCGGCGAACCGCAGAGGTATGCCTGCGAACCGGCGATGTCCTCGCCCAGACGGCCGACGACGTCGGTGATCAAACCGGTTTCACCTTGCCAGCGATCTTCCTCGGCCGGCTTGGACAACGCGGGGACGAATTTGAAATTCGGCAGTTCCTTTTCCAACTCGGCCATCAGCTCGCGATGGTACAGGTCGCGCTGCGAAACCGCGCCGAAGAAGAACGTCACCTTGCGCGTGCTGTGTTGCCTGGCCAGATCCCGCAGCATGCCCTTGAACGGGGCCAGGCCGCTGCCGCCGGCGATCATGATGACCGGCTTGTCGCTGTCGCGCAGGAAGAACTCGCCGTGCGGACCGTTGACGGTCACCTCGTCGCTTTCTTTAAGGAATTGGTGCACCCAGGTCGTGCAAATGCCCTCAGGCACGAGGCGGATGATGAACTCGACTTCGTCTTTTTCGAACGAGGGCGACGACAGCGAATAGGCGCGGTACACCGATTCCTCGACGTCGCCGTATTCGGGTACGGTCAGTTGCATGTACTGGCCGGTCTGAAATTCGATCGCCTCCGGTTCCAACAATTTGATGCGCACTTCTTTGATGTCGTGGGTCAGCGTGGTGATGCGCGTGACGCGGCCACGGTATTCTTTTATGAGGAACAACTCGGGCGGGATGTGGATTTTCAAGTCTTCGCGGATCTTCACCTGGCACGACAGGCGCATGTTGTTTTTCTGCTCCTGCGGCGTAAGCCAGGAGGTTTCGGTGGGCAACACCGGTCCGCCGCCTTCGGCGATCTTCACCTTGCAGTAGCCGCACGAGCCGCGCCCGCCGCAGGCGCTGGGGATGAAAATGCCCTCGGCAACCAGCGAGCCCAGCAGGCTGCCGCCGCCTTCGACGGTCAGCGTGCGCGTGCCGTCGTTGATGTCGACGGCGCATTCGCCGTAATTGGCGATGTAGCGGTCGGCCAGTTCCAGCACGACGGCCAGAATGGCGCCGATGCCGCCGATCACCCCCATGCTGATGAAAACTTCGATCATCTCATTGCACCTGAATCATGCCGGAAAAGCCCATGAACGCCAGGCTCATGATGCCGGCGATGATCAACGCGATGCCCGCGCCGGCCAACGGAGCGGGCACGTTCGAGCGCGCGATGCGCTGCCGGATGCCCGCCATGGCCACGATGGCCAGCGCCCATCCGACGCCCGCGCCGAAGCCGTACGCCACGCTTTGCAGGAAATCGTAGCCGCGAATGATCATGAACAAACTCGCGCCCATGATGGCGCAGTTGACCGTGATCAGCGGCAGAAAAATGCCGAGGTTGATGTAAAGCACCGGGCTGATTTTCTCGATGAGAATTTCCACCAGTTGGACGAACGCGGCGATGACCACGATGAAAATGATGTACCAGAAATGCTCGAGCCCGGCCGGGACCAGCATATAAAAATACACCAGCCAGTTCAGCGCCGTGGTCGCGGTCATGACGAAGATCACCGCGAAGCCCAGGCCGTAGCTGGCTTTGACCTCGCGGCTGACGGCGAGGAACGAGCACATGCCCAGGTAATTGGACAGCAGGATATTGTTGGTGAAGATCGCCGCGAACAGAATCACGAAGGGGTTGATCTCGACCATCAGTGCTTATCCTCCCCCGTGCGTTCGGTCCAACCGCGAATGACCCAGATCAGAATCGCCAGCATGAAAAACGCGCCCGGCGCCATGACCATGATGATCCACTTGGTGAACGATTCGGGCAGCAGCGTGATTTGGATCGCCGTGTCTTTGAACAATGTGCCGAAGCCGAGTATTTCGCGCGGAATGGCGATGGACAACAAAATCAGCGAATAGCCCAGGCCGCTGGCCAGCCCGTCGATTAGCGCGGGGAAGACCTTGTTGGACGAGGCGAACGCTTCGGCGCGGCCCATGATGATGCAGTTGGTGATGATCAAGCCGACGTACGCGCCCAGGGCTTTGCTGATGTCGGGTACGTAGGCTTTGAGCATCAGATCGAAGAGGATGACCCACGCGGCGATAATCAGCACCTGCACCATCATGCGGATGCGGCGCGGCGTGACGTTGCGCAACAGACTGACGGTCACGCTGCTCATCACCGTGGCGAAAACCAGGCCGATGTCCATGATGACCGTGTTGATCACCAGGTTGGTTACCGCCAACGTCGAGCAGATGCCCAGGATCTGCCGAAAGACCGGGTTGTCGACCCAGAAGGCGTTCCAGAAAATTTTTAGATCGGAAGAGCACACGTCTGAACTCCAGTCACCGAATACGA
>CALBTQ010000022.1 GCA_937967875.1 uncultured Pseudomonadota bacterium | reverse complement strand
CCACCGAGATCTACACTCTTTCCCTACACGACGCTCTTCCGATCTAAGCCGACCTTGATTTGCAAACTTACTCTGTGTCTGTGGACGGCGAGTATGGTGACTGTATGGACTTGAGCTGGTTCGAGCAAAACTCCGGCACCGGCGGCCTCAGCGGTTTTCATGTCTACATCAACGCCAGCTATCAAGGTACCGGTCGCTTCGACAATCTCTATGTCGAATGAGTGGCAAAATAACTAAATACCAAGCCCGACTCAAGCTGGGGACGTCTCGGCAAGACGCTGTTGTCTCCCTGTGCTGTGGAGATTCCAAATGAAGACAAAACGATTTCTTTCATGCGTTTCGCTTCTTGCGCTGCTCATTTTAAGTCTTGCTGTCGTTTCCTGTGGCGATGACGACGATGACGATTCCGGCGCCAATACGGATGACGATGATATCGGCGGTGATGACGACGACGCAACCGTTGATGACGATGACACAACCGATGACGACGACGATACAAGCGACGACGATACGGATGACGATGACGACGATACAAGCGACGACGATACGGACGATGACGATGATGATGACTTTCCGGATCCTCCGTTTGTAGTAACCAATTCGCCGGAATTGAGTTCTGACGAAATCCCACTGGAATCGCCGATTGTCATCACTTTTAGTGAACCAATGAACACGTCGGCCGTGGAAGGCGCTTTTCAGTTCGCCAACTCGTCCACCAGTCTCAACGGAACATTTACCTGGGATGCCACCGACACGATCATGACGTTTCAGCCCGTCGATCCGATGCAGGAACAAACGACCTATTCGGTGAGCCTGACCGCGACGCAGACCCTTGATGCCGGAGGGCAGGCGCTGGAAGAAGATTTCTGGATCGAGTTCGATTCAATCGATTTGTGGACGCGCGAGTATGCCGGACCCGAAGCGAATTTCGAACTCGCATACGGTGTAGCTATGGATGATTCAGGCGGTGTTTACGCTTGCGGATTCCAAGATACGGTGAGCCAGAATCACGATGGCTGGATTCGAAAAATCAGCAAGAACGGTGCTGAACTCTGGAACGTCACCTATAACGGTGGGGGTAATGACGCAGACCAATATCACGATATTGTTTACGATCCTGCCGGTTATGTGATTGCAGTCGGCCAGACGTATCCGGCCGTAGGCGCCACCGACATTCTGGTCGGAAAATACCATGCCGCCGACGGAACACAGGAATGGATCGAAACCCTGTCGCCGGCGGGACTAAGCCACGATTACGCACGTGGCGTGGCGGTCGATTCCGCTTCGAACATATACATCACAGGAAGAATAATTACCCAAAGCCCGTTGACTGAATGGATCTGGGTCGGCAAATACGATGAGAACCTCAACGAGATCTGGACCGATAGTTACGCCGGCGTCGATGATTTCGTGACGATTGGGAACGATATTGCCGTCAGCGAAGACGGAACAGTCGCCGTTGTCGGCTCCCTGGGGTTGGCTGAAGGCGATCCGGATGTCTGGTTGCGGTTATACGATTCCGACGGCAATGTGCTTTGGACGGACATCAGGGATGGTGGTGAAAACACCTGGGATATCGGTGAAGGTGTCGACCTCGATGCGGATGGCAACGTCTATGTGACCGGACGCCAGAACGATCTGGGAATGTTTTTACGCAAGTACGATTCTTTGGGCAATCTCGATTGGGAGGTCGTCGAGAACGACTATTATCGAGGAGAAGCCATCGATGTCGATGAAACCGGGGCTATCTGGCTGGCTGGGGAAAAATTTGTCACCGGGCAAGATTGGAACCTTCTAGCGTGCAAATACGACAATAGCGGCAACCTGCTGTGGGAAAACGATCAAAACGGAACTCTTGAAGTGCACGACAGCAGCAAAAGTGTTGCGACTAACTCCCAGGGGATCGGCGTGGTTGTCGGATACATAAAAAAAACATCCACGGATGCCGATGTATGGGTGCGCAAGTACGATCCCGATGGCTACTGGGGATACTAAATAATTTATCTGAAAAAATGAATTGTCAGGGCAACCGGGCGGTTTTAAACAAATCGTCCGGTTGCTTTTTATATGAACTTCCGCTCGCTACGCCAAATGAGCTATTGCTCTTCGAGATATCGTTTGATGCCGCGCTTTTTGATTTTCATTTCCAAGATTATCGCGTCGCCTCGTGTCAGATCTTCAGTCGACCAGACCAATCCCCATGGCCCCGGAAAGCGTTTGGTCGTTTGCGTGCCGCGATAATTCGGATTGTTGTGCCTGGTGATGCGATCGGCGAGATCGGCTGTCGATCCGCAGTAGTATCGACCGGTGGATGCGCTCTGCAGAATATAGACGTAATAAGACATGTTCCTCTCCAATGAAAAAAGCCACATCGATCAATGATGTGGCTTCTAGGGTGACTCTCCCCGTGCGCAACCCTTTTCATAACTGTTCGCTGTTCGCCAAGTCTCCAAGAACGTTAACGACTTTTTTCAAAAATTTACTCCCACGAAACTCTGCAAGCAAGATACTCGCTCAAAACTATCTGGACCAATACTCCACCTGTTTCAACGACAGAGTATCGATAGCGATCTGGTTGCACGACTTTCCAATTGTCGGCCAACAAATATGGACCGGGTTGCACAATAAAAGTATTATGAAAGGCTCTGGTTCCGATCTCGGGAAAGAGATCGAGATTTCGAAGAGGTGCTTCCTCGAATGTCGCCCTCTCCTGATCGTTTAAATCTTGTAATGGAGCGAAAGCAATTTCTGCAGGATCGTCGAGCTTCGGATACAGTTCGTATGCAGCATGACCTCGTGCAAGTTTCATGATTATTCTTCTAACCCGATCAAGCTCTGGCTGCCAAATCAAGTTGCCAAACTCGTTTTTTTTCAGGGAAGCCTCTATTCGACGCTGCAACGGAATATTCTCTGATTGAAATCGATGTGTTAGTTAACCTTATAGAAGCTTTTGAATTTATTAAATTCGC
>CALBTQ010000021.1 GCA_937967875.1 uncultured Pseudomonadota bacterium | reverse complement strand
CCACCGAGATCTACACTCTTTCCCTACACGACGCTCTTCCGATCTAGGTCGAAGCATTTTGTCCAATCCGAAAATTATCACAATCTAGAATATATAATTCAATTGCGTCGTCAACCGGGACAAAATGCCGTTCCATTTTTTTGTCCTTTATTAAAAAGGAAAGCCGCACTTCGCACGGTGGTAATTCCGGGCCAGAACGAATGATCCCCGGTGCTCCAGTTGTCCCCCAAGAGCGGCCCTAGAGCGCGCGCCGCCACTCGGGCTTGAGGGCGTCGCGGTTGCGCGAGCCGACGATCTCGCGGAGCATCTGTAGGGCGGCCGGCTTCTCCTCGGGCATGCGTACGCGCAGCGGCACGTAGTTGCTGGCGTGGTTGGACATGAACAGGCCGCGGGTCATTTCGGTGTGGGCGAGAATCAGCGCCAGTTCCTCGAGCATGGCGAATTCGTCGGGCAGGCGCCATATCCCGCGTTGCTGCAGGTCCCACAACGGCGTGCCGGGCACGACCATCACGGTGAGCGCGCCGACGTAATCCGGGTCGATGGCGGTGAGCACCCGGCCGGTATGGATCGCGTGTTCGCGCGGTCGGTCGGGCGACACGCCCAGCAGCACGGTGACCGACAGTTCGATGCCCGCCTGTTTGACGCGCCGGCCGGCGGCGATCATCTCCTCACCGGTACGGCCCTTGTCGATGAAGGCCAGCGTTTCGTCGTCGCCCGACTCCAGCCCGAAGTAGACGATCCCCAGGCCCAGCGCGCGCAGCTCTTTAAGCTCCTCGACCGACTTCTTCATGATCGCTTTGGCGTTGCCGTAGATGCCCACGCGCTCGAGGCCGCGAATCGAGCCGCGCAGCTTTTCCAGGATGCGCACCAGGCGCGGTTGGGGGATGATCAGGGCGTCGCCGTCGGCGAGGAACACCCGCCGCCACGGACGCAGTGCGGCCATCTCGTCGATCTCGGCGAAGAGCCGTTGTTCGTCTTTGATGCGAAAACGCGCGCCCTTGTACGTCGGACAGAAGGTGCATTTGTTGTGGCTGCACCCGAAGGTCGCCTGGAGAATCAACGAGCGCGCCTCGCTGGGCGGGCGAATCACCATGCCTTCGTATTCCATGAACCTACCAATCGATTTCGTCGACCGTGGCCAGCTTTTCGGCCAGCGTGCGCTCGTCGACGGTGACCTGCACCCGCGCGCGATGGGCGGCGACCATCTCCTCGTATTCCGGCCGCGCAAAGTATGTACGCAATGATTCGCACAAAGGCAAGACCTGCTCGTGGGGCGTCCAGGCGAAGGGCTCGCCGGTCTGGGCGTCGCGCAGGCATTCGAAGTAAACGGCGAAGGACAACGAAGCGATGCCGTGCCCCTGGGCGGTCAACTGTGCGTAGATCGCTTCCATCGTGCCCTGCATGTGCGGATCGATGAACTTGAACCACTTCGAGTAAAACAGGGCGTTGTGAAAATACTCGGGGATGTTCATCAGGCCGTCTTTGTGGATCATGCGCGACACCCACTCGAGCAGCGCAACGACCTGGTTGCCCACGCCTAAACCGGGGAAGTTCTGCCCGGGCAGGCGCGGACGATCGGCGGAAAATTCGCCGTGGATGTTCTGCATGAGCATCCATTCGATGCACAGCAGGTTCAGCGCAGGCAGCCCGAATTTATCTAGGTGATCGCCGCAGGGCTGGTAGCGGCTTTCCTTGAGGATCACCTCGCCGAGTAGTTCGCGTTTGCCGGCTTCGTCGTTGTAGATGCGCAGGAAATGTTCGAAGGGCCCGCGCGGACGAAATTCCAGGTCCAGCGAGTGATAGCCGCGCGACGCCAGTTGCTGGGTGATGCCGAATTTTTTCAAAGCGAAGCGGATGCGGGGGAGGTCGAAGGAGCCCAGGAACAGGGCGCTGAACTTGTCGTGCTCTTCGAGTTCGCGCTCCAGTTCGAGCTCGGTCAGGTCCATCCCCGCCGGCTTTTCTTGCCCGCTATGCTCTTCGGGCCGCTTTTTATAGGGTTTATAGCGAAAAATACCTTTGGGCATTCCGACAACCAGCTTGAGTTTCACCAATCCTTTATTATCCATTGTTGGGCGAGAGTGTCAATCAATGACGCGTCGCGTTACGAAAAAACACCGTTCTTTTTTTTGCTTCCGCTGTTGACATGTACTTTGTTGCCCTTTTAGCATCAAGATGTTAAGCAATCATTAATGCCAGAAAAGTTATTATAATATTGCATCCGGGCGGAGGAGAGGATGGCTGCTGAAGAAGGAATCCAACTCGGTCGTGTAATCAAATCGGTAAGTTCGGCGCCGGACGCGCAAAAGCAGGCGGAGATATTGAACAATGCCTTCAGCCGCGTTTCGATTCGGCAGGCAGCGGATTATTGGTTTGAAATCGCCGACAAAGCATTGGACGATCTCAGCTACGCCAAAGCCTTATTAACGTTGTTGGATGTGCCGACGATGACCAAGGTGACCGGCAAAAAGGCGATGGGTCAGCTTGTTTTCACGTTCAAGAGCACCGACAAATACCTTCGGTTGATCCAGATCTTCGAGAAAATATCGCGGCTGGACGCCAAGTCGGTCAAGGTGATCAAGGCCAAAGCGGCGATGATGTTCCAGTTCTTCTACCTGGTGACCGACCGGATCGTCGAGGAAGGTCTGCCCAAGCTTAAAATCCATGCAACCGACGTGGTCAACCGCATTCTGGACGATCCGCAGGCGTCGGATAAATTGCTGCACGTGAATCTGAACAATTACGGGCGCGCCTACTGGAGCATCATGATCGATCAGCTCAAGGAAGGCGACTTCCGTTCGAAGGACGAAGTCATTTATGAAGTGCTGCTCAACGATTCGTTGATCAACCAGTACGAAGCCGGGTCGATTCTGGCCTCGGCGGGCGCGGGCGGCGAAGGCGACGCGCGTTTGTCGGACGCGGTGATGTCGCGTCTGGGCACGAACATCATCAAGCGCCTGAACCTGCTGCTGCGCACCACGCAGATGTACCAGAGCGCCGACCACCCGTCGGTGTCGGCGGCGTTGGAAAGTCTGCTCTCGACGATCGAAAACGCGATGCAGGGGCGCGAGAGCCTCACCTTCACCCGTTTGGGCAGCGATCTGCTGATCGACGACATCAAACTCAAACAAAGATCGGAAGAGCACACGTCTGAACTCCAGTCACCGAATACGATCT
>CALBTQ010000020.1 GCA_937967875.1 uncultured Pseudomonadota bacterium | reverse complement strand
GGTGTCGGACTCATGGAGCTTGAATTTTTCAATCATCTCCTCTTTGTTTTCTGCATCCGACTACGATATCGAACTCATCGATCCGTGACGAGGTGAAGGTTGCTGCGCGACGGAAAACTGCACTGCCCGCTGACGATCCTGGCGGCGTTCCTGTTGATGTTGACGCTGGCCATGCCGACGCTCGCCGCCGCCGACGAGGGCGATGCGACCGATGCTTCCGACGATGACGACACGCCGGACGACGGCGACGACAACGATATTCAAGTTGAACAGGACGACAGCGTCTTACCTGAAATCGACATCAGCGGCGAGTCCGAGGACGAGGAAGACGATGGGTCCATCTCGGCGGGCGACACGGTCGTCGTGACCGGTACGCGCACGAAGCACCAGGCCTCCGACGCGCCGGTGTCCACCTCGGTCGTCACGCGGCAACAGGTGGAAAATTCGGGCGCGGTCGACGCCGGCGACGCGCTGGAAACCGTGCCCGGCGTGTTCGTCGACGATTACGAAACGGCCGGCCGCGGCGGTCCGGGCTCGGGCGTGAACCTGCAAGGTCTGCCCACCGACCGCATTCTGGTGCTCATCGACGGGCAACGCATGCCCTGGACGATGCGCGCGCCCGACCTCGAGTTGATCCCCGCCGAGTTGATCCGCCGCATCGAGGTCGTCAAAGGGCCTAGCAGTTCGCTCTACGGCTCGGACGCGGTGGGCGGCGTGATCAACATTCTCACCCGCGAACCTTCGGCCGATCCGACCGCCGAGCTGAGCCTGTCGGGCGGCAGCTTCAACACTTACAAGGGCAACGCCTTCCACGCCTGGAGCGCCGGCGGCGCCGGGTGGGTGCTCAATTTCAACCGCGAACAATCCGACGGCTGGATCGACGCGAACGCCTCGCGCGCCGTGGTGACCATGGGCGAAGGCGTCACCGACACGCTGGCCGTGCCTTACGACGACGGGCACCCCTACGAAACCAACGACTTGTTCGGCAAGCTGCGCCTGCAGGTCAACCCGCACCTGAGCATGCGCACGCAGGCGCGTTATCACTGGGAAGACAATCAATTCTCCGACACCGACGACGGCGCAGTGTCCGACAACAAGATTCAGTTGTCGGGGCTGGCCGAAGCGACGCTCGAACTCGGGCGTTTTTCCGCGACGCTGACCGGCGGGCATTTCCGGCGCTACTTTCGTTACCGCGAATTTTCCACCGCCTACGTGGTCAATCCGCTGCCGCCGCCCGATCTGCTGCGCAGCTACGTGGACAAGGGCAACACGACGATCGGCGACGAATCCAACGGCGAGCTGCTGCTCAGTTGGGCGCTGGCCGATTGGAACATGCTCAGCGTCGGCGCGCATCTGCGCTACGAAACGCTGGACTACTCAGCCTTCGAGCATTCGGCGATGACCGACGACGAGCAGGGCTACGACGCGTACCAGACGATCTGGTCCGGCTTTTTGCAGGACGAGATTTTCCTCTTCGACAACGTGTGGTCGCTGGTGCCCGGCGTGCGCGTGGATTACCACGAGGCCTGGGGCACGGTGGTCAATCCGAAACTCTCGACGCTGGTCAAGGCTTCCGCCTCGACCGCGCTGCGCGCCAGCGTCGGCCGGGCGTTTCGCGAACCGACGCTCTCGCAACTGTACCGGCCGATCTTCCGCCACAGCGGCTACTTCATGATCGGCAACGAGGACCTGGAGCCCGAAGAGGTGCTGGGCTGGAACGCGGAGATCGAGCAGGTCTTCGGCAGCGTGGTCAAGGCGACCGCGGGGTATTTCCAATACGAACTCTACGACATGATCTGGCAGGAGATCATCGACAGCGACTACCAGAGCGGCCTGGCGCTGATGACCTACACCAACCTCAAGCGGGCGCGGATCTACGGCGGCGAAGGCGCGCTGAACGTCACGCCGTGGCGCTACGCCGGGCTCAACCTCAACTACACCTACACCAAGACGATGGACCTGGACGAGGACACCGCCCTGGGGACCGTGCCCGAGCACAACGTCGGCGGGCAGTTGTTCGTCGATTACCGGCCCTGGGGCCTGGGCGGGTTCGTGGGCGCGACCTTCCAGACCGAGCGCGATTACATCGGCATGGGCGGCCTGTGGTACACCGCCGACCCGCGCTGGTCGACCACCGGCCGCGTGTACAAAACCCTGGGCGACCACGTCGAAGTGGGTTTCCGCGTTTTCAACTGGCTCGGCTACTCCTGGGACCGCGAAGGCGACGGTGACAACGACCTGCAACCCACCAGCTACTACGGCGAACTGAAGCTGTCGTTGTAGGAGACGTTTGTCATGCCCGCGCAAGCGGGCCTGTCCGCCGTAGTTTCAACGAAGGCGGGCATCCAGGACCGGCCGATACCATTCCCGACCTTATTAAAATGGAAGGCCGCGCTTCACGCGGCGGTAAGGGAATCCTGGATCCCCGGGTCAACCAGGGATAATCCCTGGACCTATGATTTATTCATTGTGTGAGCCCTCGGCCGGCGCGGCGGAGCCGCGCGCGTATGTCCGTCATGCCCGCGCAGGCGGGCATCCAGGACCAGCCGATACCATTCCCGACCTTATTAAAATGGAAGGCCGCGCTTCACGCGGCGGTAAGGGAATCCTGGATCCCCGGGTCAA
>CALBTQ010000019.1 GCA_937967875.1 uncultured Pseudomonadota bacterium | reverse complement strand
ATTCGGTGACTGGAGTTCAGACGTGTGCTCTTCCGATCTCAGCCAGAACGAAATGTCGTCGAGCATCTTGCGAAACGCGTAGCGATTGGCGTCGCGCACCAGCATGCCCAGGGGCTCCGGTGCGGCGGATGCGGCGGTCTCTTCCTTTTTGCCGAACGCGGGCAATTGGCGGATCGCCGCCCCACCGAACGCAGGAAGCCGCGCGGGCCGACCACGTGGTATCCCTCTTCCAGAATATAACCCGGGGCGTCGACTCCCGGATCGGCGGCGGGAGAACAGACTGAGGCGGCGGGCGCAGGTTCATCGTCGGCCGGGCGGTCGGTTCGTTCGGCGATGGAAAGAACGGCGGCGAACAGCGAAGCGGCCAACGCGGCCAACGGTCGCACGACGGCGATGACCGGTCCCAGCAAACCCCAGGTGATAATCAGCGTGTCGATGCTGGTTTCCGGCGTGCTGATCAAAAAGGACAGGTTCGCTTCCCGGCTGGCGCCCTTGTCGCGCAAGCCCATCGACAGCGGGACGACGCCGCACGAGCAGATCGGCAGCGGCAGGCCGAACAGCGCGGCATACAGCGCGCTGCGCAGATTGGGTTTACCCAGGTAGCGATGCACGCCTTGAGTCGGGATGATTATTTTGAGCCATCCGGCGAGAAAGAGGCCAAGCAGCAAAAACGGTGCGGTTTCGCGAAAGACCAGGGCGATCATGCGCAAGCTGCCGAAAAAAACCGTTGCGAAATTAGACAAATCAGTTACCCGTTCAATTAATGAAAGCGTTTTCGAGATTAAAAGCGGGGTGGCCGATTGTCAAGCAATTAGTACCAATGCGTACCTTAGGATATTTTCTTATTGACAATCAAAGGAATCGCTCCTGATAATAGGGTCGCAATCGGTAAAAATAGAACGCGTAGTCAATTATTGTAATGGGGTAAAGCCGGAGATTCAGATTGTCTGTTTGATCATTTGATCGGGGTATGGGATGGGGTCGCGCCGCTTCGATCGGCGATAAAGAAAATGCCGGTGATGCAATCTTGATCAATCGCGCCAAGGAGGTGGTCATGAAGGCGAACAAGAGATTCACGTTGATGCTCGCAGTAACGGTCGGCCTGGCGATGCTCGCCCAAGTTGTTGTTTCCGTCTCGCGGGCCGATGACTGCAAGTACACCTATGAGTCGTTCGGTAAGGGGTTTATGGAAAAATACTGCAATGGCTGTCACAGTTCGACCAAAACGGGAATTTCGCGCAAGGGAGCGCCGGCCGGTTACGATTTCGACAAGCCGGAGCTGATCGCCAAGGAAAAGAAAGACATCATCGAGTGGACGGTCGAAAAAAAGAAAATGCCGCCGCTGTTGTCGACCAAGCCCACCGACGAGGAACGGGCGCAGGTGAAAACCTGGCTCGATTGCGAATACAACAAATAAAGAGGAGTTGCTTCGACCGAATTCTTTTCGAACCGATTCATTTCAATGGAGAGTTCAGGCTCTCCGTTTTTTTAATCATCCAGGCACTGACGAACCTTGTGCATGAGCGAATCGATGGTGAAAGGCTTGCCCAGATAGAAGGTGTCGGGTTCAAGCCGCCCTTCGGAGTCGATGATATCCTGCGTGTAGCCCGACATGAACAGCACTTTCAGCGACGGATTGTCCTGCCGCAGGCGTTGGCACAACTGGTCGCCGTTCATTTTCGGCATGATCACATCGATGATCGCCAGGTCGATTTCCGCATGGTGTTGCCGCCAAAGTTCGATCGCCCGTTCGCCGTCGTTGACGTCCAGCACCGTGTAGCCTTGCCGTTCGAGGATCTTCTTGGCCAGCGTGCGCACCATATCCTCGTCCTCGACCAGCAGCAGGGTCTCGTGGCCGTCGATCAGCGCCGGTCGCCGCTGCGCATCCTCTTGGGAAATCGTGCCGCGATGAACCGGGAAATAGATGCGGAAGGTCGTGCCGCCTTCGGGCGCCGAATCGACCGCGATCACGCCGCCGTTCTGTTTGACGATGCCGTACACCGTGGCCAACCCCAGGCCGGTGCCCTTGTTTTGTTCCTTGGTGGTGAAGAACGGCTCGAAGATGTGCTCTTTGGTTTTATCGTCGATGCCCGTACCCGTATCGCGCACGGTCAGCAGCACGAAGTCGCCGGTAATCGGCGGTTCCTCGCTTTCGATCGTCTGCTCGTGCAGATGAACGTTTTTGGTTAGGATGAACAACTGTCCGCCACGCGGCATGGCGTCGCGCGCATTGGCGCACAGGTTGATCAGAATCTGATCGATCTGGTTCGGATCGGCGTGAATGTGGCCGATTTGTGCGCCCGGATGGAATGATAATTCGACGTCCTCGCCGATGATGCGCATCAGCATGTTTTTGGCTTTGGCGATCGTGTCGTTGAGGTCGATCGTGCGCGGCGCGATGATCTGCTTGCGGCTGAACGCCAATAGATGCTGAATCAATTTCATCGCCCGGCTGCCGGCCTGCAGTATTTCCTGGACGTACTCCTTGAGCGGATTCTTGTCCTCCAGGTTGGCCAGCAGCAGTTCCGCGTAGCCGAAAATACCGGTCAGAATATTGTTGAAGTCATGCGCGATGCCGCCGGCCAGGCGACCGATCGCCTCCATCTTCTGCGATTGGCGCAGTTGCTCTTCCAGCGAAAGGCGATTTTCCTCGGCGTTGCGGCGCTCGGTGATGTCGCGCGCCGAGGTGATTACCGCTTTGACCTGACCATCCGAATCCATCTCGGGCACCAACTGCCAGTCGATCCATAGACCGTTGGGCAACTGGAATTCGATCCGGTTTCCCTGACCGCCGTTAAAAACTTGGTCGATGTTCTTCTTCCATAGTTCACACAAATCCGGCGGAAACCCCAGTTCCTCATGGGTTTTGCCGGTGAATCGTTCCGCAGGGATGTCCGTCAGCTTGATCACGGCCGGATTGGCGTATAAATGTCGTAACTGCCGGTCGAAGCGCATGATGACATCCGGAGAATTTTCCGCCAGCGCGCGGAACATCTCTTCGCTGTCGCGCAGGGCGTCCTCGGCTTTGATACGCTCGGTCAGTTCGCGCTGGAAATCGCGGGTGCGCGCTTCCACCGCCCGCTTCAACGTTCGGTTCCAGGACAGGATGGCGCCGAGCACCAAGGCGATCACCGTGACCGCGACGATCGACCATCCCCAGAAGCGCCGGTCCTTGTACAGCGGCGGTCGATCCAGCTTGATCCACTTGTTCAGGATTCCCTGCTTTTCCTGCACCGCCAGCGTGGTCAGCGCTTTTTGCAGAATGGAATGCAAAAGCGGCCAGTCGCTGCGCGCCGCCATCGACAATTTGGTGAAATATTTCGTTTTCCCGGAAACCTGCAGATTGGTGATGCCTTCCTTCTCAATGTAATACAACGCCACCGGCAGCGTCGCGATGATCGCGTCGATCTCGCCGAACGACACCTTCTGCAACCCGGCCACCAAATCGCTGACCAGAATCAATTTCAAATCCGGATGATCGTGGCTGAGCATCTCGTGCCACACGTAGCCCGAAACCACCGCCACGCGCATCTGATACAAATCCTCGACGGTGGTGTGCGCCGGCATGTCGCGCCGGGTGATGATCACCCCGGGCAGTACGATATACGGATCGGTGAACAACAAATATTCGAAACGCTGCTCCGTCTGCGCCGCGGCGGGCAGCAGATCAACCTCACGATTGCGCCCTGCGGTCAGCACATCGTCCCAGGTCTCCATCTGCACCGGCTGAAATTTAATGCCCAGCTTCTCGCCGAGCATCGCCATCATCTCGGCGGAAAGCCCCCGGTATTCTCCCTTTTCGTCGAACCACTCGATCGGCGGGAAGTACGGATCGGGCGCGATGCGAATCACCGGATGATTCGCCAGCCACTGGCGTTCCTGTTGGGTAAGATTGGCCGTGATGTCCGCTTGCGCAAACGTGACTTCCACCGAGGCCAAAAATAGCGCCAGCGATAGAATTATCCACACGAAACGGAAAGAAAACACCCGACTATCAATCATGTATTTTTCAGCCCTCGACCGGAAAACTTAAACCGATCTTCCTTAATTATACAATTCTTCTAAGATATTCCGTCATTTTTTTTAAAACCTTAAGAAAAAACACTGTTTCCCATTTTCCCATGATCGAAATGCCCGGTTTTAAATTTGAAAAATTAAGCTTGCAATCTAGCATTATAGCATGTTATATATTCACTACATTGCTAGGTAACGATGTAGAAAAATCAAAATTGGCGTTATCGCTCCGGAAAAAAAGTTCTTTTCATAAAGCCCATCTGGTGTATAAAAATAGAGACATAGAAAAATATGACAGGCCGCGACCCGTGGAGACGGGTCGCGGCCCATTGTAAAAAATTCGCAAAAAAAATGAGTTGGGGGGGGCAATCAATGAGTCGAATCGGCGCCAAACAACGCATGTATTTGGAAGAAACGTTCGGAAAACGCGTCAATTTCGATCGAATGGAGCGCAAGCTCTACAGCCACGACATCGGCTCGGTGCCCAGCATGATCAAACCGCTCATCGGCGACACCGTGCCCGAGGGGATCGTCCAGCCGGCGAGCGAGCGGGAATTGGCCGAGGTCGTCCGCTGGGCCTACGAACACAACATCGCCGTCACGCCGCGCGCCAAGGCCTCGTCGGGCTACGGCGGCGTGTTGCCGATCGAAGGCGGGCTGGTCGTCGATTTCTTCCGCCTCAACAAGGTTCTCAAGATCGACGCGCAGGCCGAGACGGCGACCGTCGAGGCGGGCATCGTCTGGGAGAAGCTCGACCGCGCGCTCGACAAGGCTGGGCTGATGCTCAAGCTGTATCCTTCAAGTTATCCCGGCTCGACCGTCGGCGGCTGGTTCGCGCAGGGCGGCGCGGGCTTCGGCTCGTACGAAAGCGGCTGGTTCCGCGAGAACGTGGTCGGCGCCCGCGTGGTGCTGCCCACGGGTGAGGTGCGCGAATTTTCCGGCGACGATCTCGCTTTGATCGCCGACGCCGAGGGCACCACCGGCCTGGTCTACAGCCTGACGATCAAGGTGCAGCCCAAAGAGGAACTGAGCGTGGTCGCCTTCGGTTGCCCCAACGCCCACGACCTGCAGAAGATCGTGCAGAAGTTCGTCGATATGAAACTGCCGATCTGGTCGCTGATGTTCATCAACCCGCGCATGGCTGAAATGAAAAACCGCGCGCCGCTGCCCGAGCACCAGGGGCATCCGACCGAGGAGCGCGTGCTGCTGCCGGCCTCGTACATCACGACGCTTACCTTCCGCAAGAAAGACGAACCGGCGATCCTCTCGGTGTTGCCGGATGTCCTCAAGCCCTGCGAGGGTGAAATCCTCTCCGAGCGCATAGCGCACCACGAGTGGAAGCACCGCTTCAAGCTGATGGTCGTCAAGCGCCTGGGCCCGAGTCTGGTGCCCGCCGAGGTGATCATCCCCCTGCGTTCGCTCGGCGACGTGATGACCACCGTCGAAAAGCAGATCAACCAGCCGATCGTCAAGGAAGGCGTCATCCTGCGCGACGGCGGCCGCGGCGAGCCCGAGGTGGTGATCCTCGGCTTCATCCCCGCCGACCAGCGCAAGTTCAACTTCAACTTCGTCTTCCCGCTGTCGCTGACCGTCAGCAAGATCGCCGAACGCTTCGGCGGCCGTCCCTACGCCACGGGCCTGTACTTCAAAAACAAGGCGGTCAAGGTGCTGGGCGCCCAGCGCGTGGCGCGGCTGAAGAAATTCAAGAAGGAGGTCGATCCCAAGGGCCTGCTCAATCCGGGGAAGGTCACCGGCTCGGGCCTGCTGGCGATGGCGATGTCCATGGCCAACGTCTTCGAACCGTTGATCCGCCCCTTCGGCAACCACGTGATCACCCAGGTCGGCGAGCGCCCGCAAACGCCGGTGCGCGACATACCCGCCGACGTCGCCTGGTACGCCTACGGGTGCAGCCAGTGCGGGTACTGCGTCGAGGAATGCGACCAGTTCTACGGCCGCGGCTGGGAAAGCCAAAGCCCGCGCGGCAAGTGGTACTGGCTGCGCGAATACATGGAAGGCCGCGAGGAGTGGAGCCAGTTCATGGTCGACACGATGCTCGTGTGCACGACCTGCGAACTGTGCAACCTGCGCTGCAGCGCGGCGCTGCCCATCGAGCCGTCGTGGATGAAGCTGCGCGGCAAGCTGATCCACGAAGACAAGCGCATGACCTTCCCGCCGTTCGAGATGATGGCCGCGGCGCTGACCGACCAGGGCAACATCTGGGCCGGTTACCGGCGCGATCGCGATAAGTGGTTCCCGGAGGATCTGCGCACCAAAGTCGAGCCGGGCGTGACCAAGGCCCCGGTCGCCTACTTCGCCGGCTGCACGGCCAGCTACGTCGAGAAGGACATCGCGCAGGCCTCGGTGCGGCTGCTGGACGCGGCGGGCGTCGACTGGACCTACGTCGGCAAGAAGGAAAACTGCTGCGGCACGCCGATGCTGGTGGCCGGCAAGTGGGAGGTGTTCGCCGAGACGGTGCGCAAGAACATCGAGGCGGTGCGCACGGTGGGCGCGAAAACGGTGGTCACCTCGTGCCCGGCCTGCGATATGATGTGGCGGCACGTCTATCCGGATTGGGCCGCGAAAATGGGCATCGAGTACGACTTCGAGTCCAGGCACTACAGCGAGGTCGTCGCCGAGAAGATCCGCAGCGGCGAGTTCAAATTCCCCGACAACGGCAAAGAGAAGGTTAAGGTCGCCTGGCACGACTCGTGCCACATGGGCCGCGTGTCGCATGTGTTCGAGGAGCCGCGCGAGTTGATCAAGGCCGTGCCCGGCGCCGAGTACGTCGAGTTGCCCTACAACCGCAACGAGGCGCACTGTTGCGGCAGCGTGCTCACGCTGATCAAGGATCCGCCGGTCGCCGCGGACATCGGCGTGCATCGCCTCAACGAAGCGGTGGAGGTCGGCGCGCAAAAGCTGCTGGCCGCGTGCCCCTGCTGCGAGGTGCAACTGCGCGTCAGCGCCGAAAAGGGCAACGTGCCCGTCGAGGTGCAGGAACTTGCGCACTTCGCCGCCGCCGCGCTGGGCTTCGAATTTCCCGACCCGCATCCGGAGGTGCGTGCGCAGTGGGGCG
>CALBTQ010000018.1 GCA_937967875.1 uncultured Pseudomonadota bacterium | reverse complement strand
CGACCACCGAGATCTACCCTCTTTCCCTACACGACGCTCTTCCGATCTCTTCACCTGATTGTCGCCGTAGATCTTGACCACCTGTTTGCATTCCACGATCGCCATGGTCGCTCCTTATGTCGTGCGCAGCGCCTGCACCGGTTGCAGGCGGCTGGCTTTCCACGCCGGGTAAAGCGCCATCACCACGGCGGTGAACGCGGTCGCCAGCGTCGCGGTGATGATGTCCTTGAGTTTCAGATACGGGAAAATGATGCCGCTCATGTTGAATTCGTTCATGCCCTCGGCCCACTTGGTCAGGTCCAGCCCGGCGTGCTCGAAGTACGCCACGATGCCGTAACTGAGCGCGTTGCCGACCACCGCGCCGACCACCGCCAGCAGCAGCGCCTCGATGAGGATGACCTGCAGAATCGTGCGCCGCGGCACGCCCAACGCGAGCATCATGCCGATTTCCTTGGTGCGCTCGTGCACGACCATGAGCAGCGAGTTGGCGATGCCGAAGGCCATGGCCACGTAGAAGAAGGCCAGAAAGTACCAGAGGAACCCCTCGGTGAATTTCATCATCTCCACGACCAACGGCAGTTGATCCTGCCAGGTCGTCACCACGTGCGTGTCGTCGGGCATCAGCGCGATGACCGCCGGCTCCAGCGCCAGCGACGGCAGCGGCGCCTGCCCGTTGAGCACGTATTCGGTGACCCGGCCGGGCGTGGCGAAAAACGACTGCGCGTCGGTCAGGCTGACGTAGGCGTTGGCGCGGTCGAACTGTTTCATCGTCGTGCGATAAACGCCGACGATCTTGAACAGCGCGTCGGACACCTCGCCGGTCGCGTCGTTGCCGCGCACGATCACCCGCCGGTTGAGCTTGGTCTTGAAGCGGTTGAGAAACTCCTCGCCGACCACGATCTTGTTGCGGTCGCCCGGCTCGAGCCAGCGACCGTCGATCAGCGCGCCGGGCACCAACGACACGCCCGGCTCGCGGTCGGGCACCACGCCGATGAGCTGGCCCATCTCGGCCTTCTCGGCGTTGGACAGCAGCACCTGTCCGCGCATGCGCATCGTCGCGCCGGTCGCGCCTTGAATGTGCGCGAGCTTTTGCAGCAGTTCGTCGTTTTGCGGCAGGTTCTTCTTCACCTGCGGGTTGTCGTAATAGCCCAGCGCCTGCACCTGCAAATGACCGACGGTGGTGGAGACCGAGGTTTTCACCGTGTCGGCCAGCCACGCGTTGATGAAGGCGATGTTGGCCAGCACGCCGAACAGCCCCACCGTGATCGCCGCGATCAGAATGATCGTGCGCCGCTTGTTGCGCCACAAATTCCGCCAGGCGGTGATCCACAACATCCTCATGGCAACTCCTACAGGTGCCGCAACGCTTCCACCGGACGGAAGCGGGTGATTTTCCACGCGGGATACAGCGCGACCAGGAAGGTCACGAACCAGACTTCCAGGAAGGTCGTCACGGCCACGCGAGCGGTGAAATCGCAATAGATCACGTTGCTCATGCCGTAGGAGGCGTACAGTTCCTCCGCACCGGCGATCGTCAGGCCGTGCACGCCCAGGTACAGCGAGAGCGCGCCGCCGAGCACCAGCCCGACGGCAAAGCCCACGGCCATGAGCATCTGGCTTTCCACCAGCAGCGTGCCGGCGCAGGTGCGCGGCTTGCAGCCGATGGCCATGAGCACGCCGAACTCGCGCACGCGCTCGAAGGCGCTCATCAGGAAGGTGTTCAAAATGCCGAAAGCGACCACCAGCAGCAGCAGGAAGATGATGATCTTGCCCGAGGCGCGGTCCATCGAGATGCCCTGGTACAGCCCCGGCTCGACCTGCTTCCAATCCAGCACGACCACCGTCGGATCGAAGCCGGCCAGCGCCGCTTCCAGTTGCGCGCGCGCGGCGGGAATCTGCTCGTGGCCCTGCAACTGAACCGCCACGTGGTGCACGCGCCCTTCCATCACCATGCGCTCCTGCAGCGGCGCGAGGTTCATGACCACCGTGGCGCGATCCAGTTCCGGCTGGCCGCTGTGCAGGATGCCGCGGATCGTCGCCTTGGCCGCGGCGGTCGAGCCGTCGATCGCCTGACCCAGCAAAATCAGCTCCATGCCGATCAGCGCGTTCAGCTCCTGCTCGATCGTCTCTTTGTCGTTGGCATTTTCGAAGCGATCGGAAAACAAATTCTTGGCCAGCTTGTCGCCGATCACCACGCCGTACGGATCGTCGTCGTCGAGAAACTCGCCGTGGCGCACCAGCTTGGCCAGCACCGACGCTTTGGCCTCGCGCGCCGCGTCGGTGCCAATGACCAGCGAACCGTACGACTGATCGCCGGCGGCCACGAGCATTCCGGTGATGATGCGCCCGACCGCGCCGACCACGCCCGGAATTTTGTCGGTCGCCGCGTACACCCGATCCAGATGATCGACCGTCAGGTTGATGTCGTGATCGTCGATGTAGCCCGGCGCCTGCACCTGCAGGTGACCGCACTGAATCTTCACCGCGTTGTCGATCATCTCGTTGTACGCGCCGGTTTGCATCGAGGACATCGTGACCATCGAAAACACCGCGAAGGCGACCGCCGCCGCGCTGATGATCGTGCGCCGGCGGTTGCGGCCCAGATTGCGCCAGGCCATGAGCAGCAACAGTTTCACGTTACTTCACTCCCCGCGTCAGGTTGCGCCGCGTGAACGTTCCGGCCGGAATCTTGATGTCGAACGCAATCTTGTCGTAGGTCAGTTCGGTTTGATTGCCCGGCTTCTTTTTGTTGATCATCAGCACATGACTGGCCACCTTG
>CALBTQ010000017.1 GCA_937967875.1 uncultured Pseudomonadota bacterium | reverse complement strand
GCGGCCTTGTCCCCCGCGAACTCGATGACCTGCTTTCCCAACTGCAGCCGGACCGTCGCGGTGATCTGCTCGAATTCGTTGACCGCCTTGACCGCGTAGCTGACGATCTTTTCGCCCTGCACGTGCAGCACGCCGCTGGTCTTCGCCCCGACGTTCAGCAGCAGCTTCTGGCCGTAGAATTCGATGAACTTGTCGTGCTGCCCCTCGCGATCGAAGTTGAAGAAGAAGACGTAATAATCGTCGCCGTTTTTGTACACGAAGGCTTTCAACAACTCGCTGTAGCTGACCTTCGACTCCCACCCGACCTTGCGCAGGTTGCCCAGTAACGCGCGCTCGTCGTTGAAGAAGTTGCCCGTGTTGCAGATCAGCTTGTCGGGATTGGCGACCACGAAGTCGCGCAGCAGCGTGCACGGCTCCATCGCGTCGTCGAAGCGCGGCAGTTCGCCGCCGAGGATCAGCTTGCCGCCGGCCTGCACGAAGTCGATCAGTTTCAGCTGTTCGGCCTCGGCCAAGAAGAATCCCAGGTGCATGGCCACCGCTTTTTTCTTCAGCAGTTCCTTGACGCTGTAGGCCGCGATTTCCGCGAATTCGTAGTTGATGCCGTGTTGGTTGCAGATCATCGCCGCCGGTTCGAGCACGTCGGTGCCCACGCGCGGGACGTTCTCGTTGACGCCGAACTTCTTCTGATCGGGCACCCAACTGCTGATCGACGCGTACTCCGGATAAATCAAGAAGCAGATGTCCATGTCCAATTCGGCCCGCAGCAGCCCCTCGCCCTCGTTGACGAAGAAGTCGTTGAGCAGCACCATCGTATCGTACATCGCGCCGGTCTCACCGTTTTCGCCGATGGGCGCATCGGTCGGGAACGTACGCTGCTGCTTACGCGTCACCGCGTCCAGATCGTCGATCCAGTAGCCGTGGCACACGCCGGTGAAGATCACATAGCCCGTGCAGCCGCCGGCGATCGAAGCCAGCGTTTGGAAGAACGGAATGAAGGGGTACTGCGACAGCGTGTGATACAGCTTCGAGAAGCCCCAATTTTCTTCCATATTGATGCCGCGCCGGCGCCGCGCCGTGTTGATGTACCGGTGGAACACGTCGTTCTTCTTCAGGTCGCCCGGCTCGCTGGTCGTGTCGTTGATGTTGTAGGCGGCCACGCCCAGCCACGAAATCATGCCGTATTCGTAGACGTCGGTGTCCATGTCCACGCGGTTCTGGTTGAACCACCATTCCGGGTACAGGTGCCAGTATTCGGCCTGAATGTCGCGGGCCCACATTTCCTGCTTCTCGGGGATCTTCTCCTCGATCGGCGGAGTGATTGCCGCAAAGTTGGTCAGGTACGGCAGATCGATCCCCAGGTACTCGATGTAGCGCGCGTAGATGTCGCGCCGCAGCCGCCACTGGAACATACCCCAATCCATGTAGGTCAGCAGTTCCTTGCGCGACGAAGCCACGCGCTCGCCGGGGCGCAGCACCGGACCGGTGACGAAATCGAAGGCCTTGTATTCCGTACCGTGGCAGCGGTTGTAATGCTCGATGGTCAGGTACTTTTCCTTGAGCAGCTTGTGGAAATACTGCATATCCGGCCCGCCGTAGCCGAAGTGCCAGGGCGCATCGTTGGAGGTGCAGTAGATCGTCTCGTCCAGAAGCTGGATGCCGATCAGCGGTTGTCCCTCGCCGACGTAAGGCTGCAACAGTTTGCCCACTTCGTTGAGCCAGCGCTTGGCCAGCGCGTCGAACAGCGGATCGTTGGGCGACGGCAGTTGCGTCCAGCCGTACTCCCAATACAGCGGTTTCTGCGAGTAAACGCGCACCGGTTCGATCTCCGGATTGAACGAAGGCGACGATACGTCGGGCAGACCGCCGATGTTCAGCTCGCTGTGCACGAAGGGACCGGGTTTGGCGATCGCCAGCAGGTTCTTCTCGCGGATCAAATTGAGGAAGGTCACCACGTCGCGGCTGTCCAGCGTCTCGCCGGTGAAGTCGTAGGTGATCTCGCCGGTCACCGGATCGTGCACCAGGTGATGCCGCCAGGGAATGTAGAAGGTAATGACGTTGCAGCGCCCTTCCTTGAGCTGATCCAGCCGCGCGGACCAGTTGCTGCGCTTGTCGCGATAGTACTGATAATCGGCCCCGATAAAGAAGAACGGTTTGCCGTCGCGGTAGTAACGTCCGTTTTTGTAGGTAAATTCCGTCATCTCTGCCCTCTTCTTTTAGCTGTTTACCGGGGTGTAAGCGAGGCGGCCGAACGCCGGCAACTCGCCGACCAGCGGCCGCAAATACTGCAAAAACGCTTCGGTTACGAAGCTGTTGTCGTCGTCGATGAACTCGTCGGGCATCTTCTGTTTGCCCTCGTTGACCTTGAGCAGCGGCACGGCCACGTACTCGCAGCGGTACTCCTCGCCCGCCGCGCGTCGGAACGCGACCATCAATCCGCTCCGGCCCGCCGCAGCCAACTTCATCGCCTCGACGCCCGCCTGATAGGCTTCCGCACGGTCGACCAAGCTCACGCGATCGGCCCCGGCCATCTGCAACGATTCGACGACTTGAAATTCGCCGCGCACATCCAGATGCGTACAAGCGAGGTTCTTCACGACCATCGCCGCCGAGGCCCCGCCCATCGCGCCGAATTCGGGATTGCCGAACTTGTCGAAGGTCTGCGTTCCCGACACCGGCGAACCGTCGGGATACACGATGCCCTCGCCGATGAAAATCGACACGAAGCCGTATTTGGCGTAGCAACGTTCGATGTCGGCGTAGAACTTCTCCTGTGTGAACGGACGCTCGGGAATGTAGATCAAATGCGGCGGATCCTTTTCGTAACGCTTGGCCAGCGCCGCGGCCGCCGCCAACCAACCGGCGTCGCGTCCCACCGCCTGGTACACCAGCACCGGCTCGACCTTCTGCATGTCGCGGGCCAGCACGCCGCCCTGCATCGCCGAGAGCGCCACGTAACGCGCCGCCGAGCCGTAACCGGGCGTGTGGTCGGTGCCGTACAGATC
>CALBTQ010000016.1 GCA_937967875.1 uncultured Pseudomonadota bacterium | reverse complement strand
GATCGTATTCGGTGACTGGAGTTCAGACGTGTGCTCTTCCGATCTGCGAGAGCTTGTCGGTACGGTAGAGATTCGTGTTGCCTTCGGGTTTGCTGACGATATCGGCCGCCGGCAAGTCGGGCATAATCATTTCGTGGAAACGCCAGACGCCCGACGCATAAGGGAATTGCGTGCTGCCCGCTCGTGCGGCAAAACGCTCGCGCAAATTGGGGAAGGCTGCGCGCAGGCGCTCCAGATCGTGCGCCACTTCGAGCAGGTCGCCGCAGTCACAACGGTAGCGCACCTCGGACGCTTCGTACGTCGCGCCGCAGCGGATGCATCGCAGGACGGAGAATTTCTCACTCATAAGCGTCGCGCTCCCTCGGGGCTGATGATAGTGACGATGGTATCGCTGTGCAGATCTCGGCGGGCGAAAACGGCGCACATGGCTTCGGCTGCGGATTGGGCGATTTGCCGACTTGGCGCCAGAGCAAAGAGGGTCGGTCCCGAGCCGCTGATTGAACATCCAAAAACGCCGCATTCCAACGCCGCGTTTTTCGCGGCGGCAAAGTCGGGAATGAGATTCGCCCGGCAAGGTTCGACGACGACAACGTGCAAGGCGGCGCGCAGAAGTATGTCATCGCCAGTCAGCAGCGCTAAAACCAGCGATGCGCTGTTGGCCCAGTTTTGCGCGGCGTCGGGCAAGGGGATCATTTTCGGCAACGCCTCGCGCGCCGCTTTGGTGGACACGGCAATCGCCGGGGTGACGGCCGCAACGTGCAATTCAATTTGCGGAATGAAACGCGCAATGTGCGGCGGCTCGTTGGCTTGCACTACGGTGAATCCGCCGTAGAGCGCGGGGGCGACATTGTCGGCGTGACGGCTGCCGGAAGCGACCATCTCGCCGGTCAATGCCGCCTGCAGCACCAGATCATCGTCGAATGGGCGAGCGGAAAGTTGCGCGACCAGGTGCATCGCGGCGACCGCTCCGGCAACGGCGCTCGCGGCGCTGCCGCCCAATCCGGCGCTCAAGGGCAATCCTTTAATGATCTCCAGTTCGAGGCCGTGAGACTTGGATAAATCCGGCGCTTGTTGCCAAACGGTCTGCGCCGCTTTGCCGGCGGTGTTTTCCGCGGCAGGCAGAGGCAGGCGGCCGTCGTCGTTGGCGATGCGCGCAATATGTACACCGGGTTCGTCTGTCAGGCGCGCATGAACAGTGTCGCCCGCGCCGGCGAGCGCGAAACCGAAACAGTCGAAGCCCGGCCCGACGTTGGCCACGGTCGCCGGGGCGAAAACGCTGATGAAGTCGTTGCTCGTCGCCGATGATTTCATGCGTGTCGCGCCACCTTGAGCAAGTCGCCGAAAACGCCGGCGGCGGTGACCTCCGCGCCTGCGCCGGGGCCGCGGATGATCAACGGATTGTTACGGTACCGTTCGGTCTGATACACGACGATGTTGTCGGGGCCGTTCAGTTGTCCTTCGGCAGATTGCAGCTCGACCGCTTTAAGACCCACGGTCACGCGGCCGTCGACGATTTCAACCAGATAGCGTAGGACTTTCTTTTCCACGCGTGCTTGCTCGACCTGCGCGGCAAAATCGTCGTCGAGATCGGTCAGGCGATTCATGAACGTGTCGACATCCGGCAGCGCCATCAGTTCCGGCGGGACCATGCCGGTCAGAACGATGTCGCCCATTTCCAATTCCAGGCCGATTTCCCGGGCGATAATCAGCGCCTTGCGCGCGACGTCGAGACCGGACAGATCGTCGCGCGGATCGGGCTCGGTGAAGCCCAACGATTTGGCTTCGCGAACGACCTCTGAGAACAAGCGTCCCTCCTGCAAACCGGAGCAAATGTAGCCCAACGTTCCGGAGAAACAGCCGGTGACGCGCAGGATGCGATCGTGCGTGGCCAGCAAATCCTGCAAGGTGAACAACACCGGCAGACCGGCCCCGAAGGTCGTTTCGAAATGATAGCCCGCGCCGTGCGCGAAGGCCTGCAGGCGTAGGTTTTTGTAATCGGCCAGCGATCCGGAAAGCGGCTTCTTGTTGGCGGTGACCACGTGAATGCCGTTTTGCAGCGCCAGCGCGTGCAGCGGGATCGTCTCCGCCGCGGTGACGTCGACGAGCACGACATCCATCCGCTGCGTGCTGACGATGCGTTCGATGATTTCCTCATCGGACGGTCGCGTCTCGCCGCCCAAAGAGTTCAAGGTGACGCCGTCGACGATTTGCCGCAGCGCTTCGGTTTTGATGCCCGCCGGATCGAAGAGCAGTTCGTTGCGTCCGCAAACGCCGATCACCTTCAGACTCAAGCCATGATCGCGGCGCAGGCGCTCCTGGCCGGCAAGCAACTGGCCGATGAGCGTGCGACCGATCAGTCCTTTGCCGAACAGGACGATGTGCGTGTCGGAGGTCAGACCGAAACGCGTATGGACGGCGGCCACGGCGCGTTGCAGATTTTCCTGATCGACGACGACCGAGACGTTCAGCTCGGAGCTGCCCTGTGCGATGGCCAGCACGTTGATGCGCCCGCGTCCCAGGGCGGTGAACAGGCGCTGGCTGATGCCCGGCGTGCCCTTCATCCCTTCGCCGATGATCGCCAGAATGCCCACCGGCGCGGCCAGATCGATGCGTTCGATCATCTTGCGGAACAGTTCGAGGTTGAACTCTTCTTCCAATTCCTTCACCACGCGCACGCCGTCGCTCTGGCGCACGATGAAACTGATGTTCTGTTCGGAACTGGCTTGCGAAATCATGAAGACGTTGACGCCGGCCCGCGCCGTCGCGGTGAACACGCGCTGCACGATGCCGGGCACGCCGATCATGCCCTTGCCTTCGAGGGTGACCATCGCCATGTCCGGAATCGAGGTGACGCTTTTCACGCCCTGGAAGCGGTCGGTACGGCGATCGGTGATCAACGTGCCGGGATGCGCCGGGTTGAACGAGTTGCGGATGCGCAACGGAATGTTCTGCTGCACCGCCGGGATCATCGTGCGCGGGTGCAGCACGCGCGAACCGAAATAAGCCATCTCGGCGGCTTCGCGATAAGAAATGGCTTCGAGCACGCGGGCTTCGGGGACGATGCGCGGATCGGCGGTCATCACACCGTCCACGTCGGTCCAGATCCAGATTTCATCGGCGTCGAGAAACGCGCCGATCAGCGAGGCGGAAAAATCGCTGCCGCCTCGTCCCAGGGTCGTGGTCAGGCCGGATTCGGTTTTGCCGATGAAGCCGGTGATGACGCACACCGCTTTATCGGTCATCGGCAGCACCGTTTTGCGCGTCAGCTCGCGGCTGACGGCCATGTCGACGTTCGCGCTCATAAAATTGTCGTCGGTGCGGATGATGTCGCGGGCATCGACCACGCGACCGCGCAGCCCCTGTTGGGTAATCGCGGCGGCGAGAATCAGATCGGAAGAGCACACGTCTGGACTCCAGTCACCGAATACGATCTCGT
>CALBTQ010000015.1 GCA_937967875.1 uncultured Pseudomonadota bacterium | reverse complement strand
CCCGAGTACGATCGGCTGATGATCCGGATGCGTGTCGGACCACCAGCGCACGTTGCGCAGCAAACTCGACAACCGCACGCGGCCGGTCGTGTCGTTGTGGTGCACCCAGAAATCACCGTCGCCGCTGACATCGTTGACGTCGATCTCCAGAAAGACCTGGCTCTTGTCGAGCGAGTCGATCAGCCCCTGCGAACCGACCTGCGAGAGAACGCCCTGCAAGCCGCGCCAGATGTACGAGTTATGCGAAGCGGCGATGTAATGGGTGTTCAGCGGTAGTTGCGGACGGACGAACCGCGGCGCCGATACGGGTGTATCGTCATCGTCATCGTCATCGTCAACGTCATCATCGAGATCGTCGTCGCTTGTGTCGTCATCGGTCGTGTCGTCATCGATGCTGTCATCATCGATGCCGTCATCATTATTGTCGTCATCATCATCGTCACAGGAAGCGAGCAACGCCGTCGCAACCAGCAGCAGAAACAGGAAGATCGTCACCGGCAGGTTTCTCATTGCGCACACTCCCCGATCGCCCACAGGTGAATGAAGGTATCGCGGCGTTGCGGCAGCATACCTTCGACGATCTCCACCGCGCCTTGCAACGTTCGCTCGCCGTCGGGACACGCGACCGGCAACAAAAACGAATCATCCTGCGCGGCAGTAAGTACAGCGGCGCCTTCGCCGGACACGCCGATCGTAACTGCTGACGGATCGGCGCATTCGATCATCGTCACCTCGCCCGGCACGGCCGCGATCGATGAGGAATCGCAGGCGGCGGTGACCGTAAGCGATCCCTGCGTGTGATTGGCGAGATAAACACGGGAGGTTCCGGCTTCAGGCGACCGATCGGCGGCGACGGTCGGCGAGGAAACGAAATACACCAATATCAGCAACAGCAACAATACCGATGGAGCGGCGAAACGGCGCATCATGCATCCCTTTCCGGCGAAAAAGGCTAATCATTTTCTAACATAATGAGGTTTTCGCAAGACGAAAGTCGAAAAATGCGGTAACAGAAAAAAATGCGGAAAATATATTTCAACTCTTGAAACATTTTTTCGGAATGGTTATAAAGAGATGTTAATAATCACGAAGAATAGAACAACATCTCGGAGGGGTACCCATGAAAGTGCTGTTGTTGGGCGGCGCCGGCGACATGGCCGTGGAAGCGCTGCGGGAATTGAACCGCAACGCGGCCGAGGTGAAATTGGTCACCATCGTTGACCTCAACGTGCCCAAGGCGCAGGAAACGATCGCCAAACTAGGTTTGTCGTATCCGACCGAGGTGATCGGTCACGACATCACCGACCGCGAGTGGCTGGTGGGACAGGCGAAAACGCACGACGTCGTGCTTGGCTTCGCCGGTCCGTTTTACGTGATGGAAAAATATTGCGCCGGCGTGTGCATCGAGGCGAAAACGCCGTACGTGTCGATCTCCGACGACTACGACGCTTTCCTCGAAACCCTCACGCTGGACGAGGAAGCGAAAAAAGCCAAGGTGAAGATTCTCACCGGTTTCGGCAACAGCCCGGGCATCACGCAGATGCTGGCGCGCAAGGGCTACAACAGCAGGGATATGTGCCGGCGCATCAACGTCAACTGGGCGGCGGGCAGCAACGAGTCGGTCGGCGCGACCAACCTGATGCACCTCTTCCACATCTTCAACGGCACGACGTTGCAGACCTTCCGCGGCAAGGAAATGCCGGTCAATACCGGCGAAGGCCGCAAGATGGTCGAGTTCCCCTACCCGATGGGTTGGCTGCCGGTTTACTACACCGGCCACGCCGAGAGCGTCAGCCTGCCGCGCAACCTGCCGGGCCTGGAGGAAGCCACCTTGCACGGCGGCGTGCAGCCTCCGTACATCGTGCAGCTCGTCAAGTCGCTGTCGAAAACCGGCATGTTCAAAACGCACGAGCGCCGCAAGAAGGCCGCGAACTTCTTCCATCGCATCGACAGCATCTTCACCGGCGGCGGGCTGGACAAATCGGTGGGGCGCGTGGACGTATACGGCGTCGACGAGGGCAAAGCGGTGTATCGCTATTACACCTACATCGGCCACATCGCGCAGTTGACCGCCTTCCCGGCCGTGCAGGCGGCCTGGTGGCTGACCAAGGGCAAGTTCAAGGGCAAGGACGGCGGCGTATACAGCGCCGAGCGCATTCTGGATCAGCCGGATGAGTTCCTCAGCGAATTGATCGGCCGCGGTCTGGAAATTTACTACTACGAATAATATTTCTTTCCGATAAACAAAAGCCCATCGAACCCGGTTCGGCGGGCTTTTTGTTTATAGATCGCGCAGTAGGCGGACCTGCTCGGCTCGTTTGCGCGCCCAGGCGTGTTGCGGTTGCGCCTTGCACGCGGCGGAAAACGCCTCATAGGCATCCTGGTAATTTTCCGCCATCTGTTTTTCCCGGCCGCTTTCGTAGATCCTATAGGCCACGCGCCAGCCAAGTTTCTTCAGTTGTTTGTCACGTGCATCCAACCGCCAGCAGCGATGGAGGCTGAGCGCGGCGGCGAAATATTCGTTCGCCTCCTTCGCCTTGCGCGCGGCTTCGATATACATATTCAAACGCAGCCGATCGACCTGCTTGACGCGCTTAGCGACCCGCTTTTCTCCCTGAATCCACTCGGCGCGACGCAACAACGGCACGGCCAGGTCGGCTCCGGCGGCATTGCGTGCAGCGAGATTTTCCGCCTCGTCCAACAGCCGATCCGCCTCCTGCTTCGCCGCCTCCTTGCTGACGGCCACAGTCAACGGCAACTCGCGCCGGTCCTCATCCTTGCCGAAGGCCTTGACGCCCACGAACCAACGATAAGGTCCGGCGCCGTCGGGCGCGTCGACCCACACTACCTCGCGGTAAATGCGGCCGCGCTCCCATTCGCCGGGCGCCACCCAACCCATGATCGGCTGGTAGGAAATCATGCGCGGCTCGCCGCCTTCGCGCGCCAACCCGAGGGAAAACGTGCAATCCAACAGGAATGACGACTCGCTGACCCAGGTGAGGAAAATCGGCGTCGCGCGCTTGGGGCGCATCGCCTTGGGCGCTTCGACGGCCAATAAACGCAGGCCGTTGGCGAAGGGCTCCAGTTCCAGCGGTTGCGCCGGCGGTTGCTGCAATTCGACCAGATCGCGCCGCACGTAATTGCCGTTGGGAATGCGGCCGAACTTGCGATCGTCCGGCAGGCTCAGATAGCGCTGTTTGAATTTGCGGTTGCCGGGGATGGTCGTCGCTTTGCCCCAACCGCGCCGCACGTGGATGAACTCCGGTCGGCGCTCTTCAAAGAAATACTCGTCGACCACGTCGCGAAAATGCGGCGTGTAGCGATGCGTGGCCAGCGGCACATCAACCAAATAACCGATATCGAGAATCATCCCCGGCCAGTTGTAGGTCGTGCCGCCCATGTCCATGTCGGTCATCGTCGTGTCTTGCGGGCGCAAGGCGATCTTGCGTGCGGTTTTCGACCACCACTTCACGCGCGTGGCGATGCGCTTGACGGTCGTTTCCGGTTCCTTCTCGTATTTGGCGGCGAACTTCTGCGACGGACCGACGATCATCGACAGCGGCACGAGGATATAAGCGACCGCCACCATCAGCGCCAGGGGCACGGCGAATTTTGCGGGCAGTTTCTTTTGCGCCAGCCAGGCGACGCCCGCGGTCAGGTTGTACGCGCCCAGGCCCATCAGCAACGCCAACACCAACGGGAAAACGCTCAGGAAGCGCCACCCTTCCATCCAATCGCCGCGGCTGTAAATCGGGAAAAACAACAGGAACAAACCGATCAGAAAAACGTACAGCGCCTCGCGCCAGAAGCGTCGCGACGCGAAGGCCGGTAGGGACAGCAGCAGGAGCATTTTCAAATGATAGGCGTCCAAGTACGCCAGTACGTACTTCCAACCGCGATCCTGAAATTCGAAGATATTGCTCAGGCGATCGGGTTGCACCTTGGCGTAATAGGTGTTGGGGAACGGTCTCGCAAAATACAGGTAATGCCACAGGTGGTACGCTCCGAATAGCAGCAGGAACGCGCCCGCCCAGATGAACAGCCGTTTGCTCGGACGGCGCCGCTGCAGCAAATCGGTCAGCAGAAGAAACAAACCGGCGATAGCCGTGTGCGCCACACCTTCCGGACGGGTGATCGCCAGCAAGAACAGCGGCAGCGCCGACCAGGGCAGCGCGTTTTCGTCGCGCCCTTCGCGCACGACCAACACGATGGCGGCGAGCATGAAAAAGCCGTACAGACTGTTTTCCATGCCCGACTGATTCCAGATGATGAAGCTGGCGTTGGTCGCGACCAGCAACGCAGCCAGCGCGACCGGCCAGGGTCGACGCTCCTCAGCGGCCATGAACGCGTATAGGCACATCAGCATGATCATGGCGACGCCGAAAGTCATCCCCAGACGCTGCGACCAGACGAACGGATCGCCGCCGAATTTGTGCGCGACGACCAGCAAGGCCACCCATGTCGGGTTGGAAAAACCCTCCACCCGCTCACCGCCCGGATAGGCCACCGAGCCGTACCCTTCGGCGATGTTGCGCACGAAGGTGAAGCTGATGCCCGCGTCGTCGACCCAGAAATCCAGGAACGGCCGCGCCATACGTACGTAAAGCACGATCGCCGTCACGCCACACAGCGCCACGACGATCGCCGTGAACAACAATTTATTCCGCGTGAAAAAGTCCGATCCCGTTTGATTCAAAGCGCCTCCCGCCTCCAGCGTCAGGGATAAGGATTGACGGTCACCGCGCGCGCCTGCGTCGCCAGTCGGCCGCTTGCGTCCTCGGCCAGGGCGATCAATACCACGCGCGTCAAATTGGCGTTGAACGGCACAACGAATTCAAAGGTCGCTTTCGTCTCCGCGCGTCCCGTGGTGTTCGCCGTTTCATGCGCCAGTTGCAGCGGCACACCGGCCAGTTCGCCGAGGGCGACAAAGCCCAACGAGGCCAGCCCGGCCCCGCTGCGCGCCGCAACCGTTACGGTTATCGTGTCGCCGATACGCGCCTGCGTCGTTTCGCCCGGCGTCACGAACCAGGCCGCCGGATCGCCGCACATTGCGCAATCGAACGTTGGACAATCATCCTCGTTTTCGTCGGTCGCGCAAGCGGCCACCGACAAAACGCAAACGATCAGAACCGCGTACAGGATGCGGCGATGTCGGCATCGTTGCCGGCCAACACGTCGTTCCAACTCTCCACCTCCCCGTTCGCGCAATCGAAGCCCACCCTGTTGTTGACGATCACATTCGCCGACAGATCGGAAGAGCGTCGTGTAGGGAAAGAGTGTAGATCTCGGTGGT
>CALBTQ010000014.1 GCA_937967875.1 uncultured Pseudomonadota bacterium | reverse complement strand
ACCACCGAGATCTACACTCTTTCCCTACACGACGCTCTTCCGATCTCGTAATTATCTGCTGAGCCGGAAAATCGATGCGGCGCGCCTGACCGCCGAAGGGATGGGCGACACGGTGCCGATTACGGCCGACGACACGCCGAGCGGGCAATTGAAAAACACGCGCATCGATTTGATTATCATCAATAAATAAATATAATACGGTCAACCTGATTTTTGTGAAACCTTCGCAAGGAGTGGGAAGATGAAGAAATCGGTTTACCTGATGGTCTTTTTGTTGTTGCTGCTGATGACCCTATTGGCGGGCGCCTTCGGCTGCGACGACGATGACGACGACTGTCCGCGTTGCCCGGCCGATGACGACGATGCCGACGACGACGCGATCGACGATGATGACGACGACACCACCGATGACGATACAACCGACGATGACACGACCGACGACGACACCACCGACGATGACACCACCGACGACGACACCACGGACGACGACACCACGGACGACGACACCACCGACGACGACACCACGGACGACGACACCACGGACGATGACACCACCGATGATGATACAACCGATGACGATACGATCGACGATGATACCGGCGACGACGATACGACCGACGACGATACCGGCGACGACGATACAACCCTGCACGAGCCTGAAGGCGTGCCCGTTACCGGCGCGGTGACCGTCAACGGAACGCCCATCACCACGTATTTCGCGGCGTACAATCAGGCCGATGTGCTGCTGAAAATCTGGAAGGAAAGCAAGGGCGTTTCCTTCCTGGCCAATGTCGATCCCGACGGCTCCTACCGCGCGCCGTATGTGGAGGCGGATACCTACAACATCGAAATCGAAATTCTGGTTTACGACGGCGAGGATTTCTCCTGGACCTACCGCAATTCGTATATCGTCGAAGACCTGGTGGTCGGCACGGAACCGGTTGTGCAAAACATCGCCCTGACGCTGTATACGGTCAGCGGTGCGATTACCGATCCGGACAGTGGGCCGATCACCGGAACGATGCTGGAAATCACCGGCGAAGCCGCCAAAGACAGTCCGACGGCGTTCGATTTTCACAGCGAACTGACGATGGCGGCCGACACTTATTCGATCTTCCTGCCGGCTTTCGACGCTTATGTTTTCCGTTATTCGCCGCCGTTGGCAACCTCATTGCCTCAGGCGAGCGAAAGCCCGGTGGTCGTGACGGCGGATATGACGCACGACTTCCAGTTCACCGTCACGGGTTATGAAACGCGGGTGAAACTGACCAATGACGGCACGTCCTGGTACTACGACCTGGGCTTGGGCGCCAGCGGCTCGATGACCTTCACGGGCGGCGGCAATTCCTATACCGCCGAATTCGAGGGCGGCTACAGCTACGTGGACATCGTGCTGCCGGCGGGCGCCTACGATGTGGTCATCGATTATCGGTCCATCTCTTACAACGTGTATCAGTACACCAAGTATTTCGACGACACGCAGCAGATTACGGTGACCGCGCCGAAAAAAGACAATGTGCTGATCGAGGTGCCGTTGATCGATGTCACCGGCGCGATCACCGATCCGGAAGGCGTGGCGCTGGAGGATGTGCTGGTCAAGGCGGTATCGGTGGCCGATGGCGCAACCTTCACGGCGTACAACTACACCGACGAGACCGGCGTCTACAATCTGTTGCTGCCTGCGGGCGCCTACGATTTGTACTACGATGCGTATTACGAGGACGACCTGGTTCCCGAACGCGAAGCGGGCGTTGTCGTGACCGAGGCGCTGACGCACGATTACCAATTCGTGGGCTCTTTTGCCACGCTGGAAGGCACGATCACGATCAACGACATGACGCCGCTGTTGTTCTTCAGCTCGCTGTTCGTGTTCGGCGATCTCTATTTGATCGACCAGTACGGCGTCGAGTATTACGGCATGATGGACTCGGACGGCAGCTATTCGATCAATGCCTTGCCGGGCAGCTACACAGTGTATCTGTCGTTGGACGCCATCATCGGCTTCAGCACTTACTTCTTCTATGAGGATGAAGAATTCGGCGTTATCACGCTCAGCGACGACGAGCAGACGCAGGATTTCAACCTGACGATGTATCATCTGAGCGGCAACGTTTATATGAGCGACGCGGTGACGCCGGCGGTGCCGACGACGATCATGGCGACCAATTCGCAGGAACACATCACCGATTCGTCCGACCAAAGCGAGCCGTTCATGTACATCATTTCGGAAATCTGGGACGCGCAAGGCTATTACAGCATTCCGCTAAGCGAAGGATTGATGAATATGGCGTTGATCAACGTCAACGATCACCTGGAATACTGCAACAACATTTTGGTCGAGGACGATCTCGAACTGGACTTCGTCTTCGCCTGGGACGGCGAAACGAAATAATGAACGAACCGTTCGCCACCGACCGCGAAACGCTGGAACGCGAAGTTGAGGTGGAGTTTTTCAAGGCGACCGGCCCGGGCGGTCAGCATCGCAACAAGCGGGAAACGGCCGTGCGGCTGCGTCATCTGCCGTCCGGCGTGGTCGTGACGGCCGTGGAGCGCCGCAGCCAGGCGCGCAACCTGGACGTGGCGTACGAGCGTCTGGCGGCGAAGCTCGAAGAGATGAATTTCGTGCCGGTCGAGCGCAAGCCGACCAAGCCGTCGCGGGCCGCCAAGGAAAAGCGGTTGGAGGATAAGAAAAAACAAGCATCCAAGAAAGCCGTCCGTCGCGAGCCGGCGGACGGCGCTTGGTGATGAATCAGGCGGCTTCGGCCGCCTTTTTCGCTTTGGCCGCTTTTTTCATTGCGGCGATCTGTTTGCGATAGACCAGGGCGCGAATGAAATTGCGTCCGATCGGCCAGACCATTGCCACAGCGATCGACGCGGGGAAGCTCAGCACCTTCATCGCGAAGATGCTGCCGCGCGCATCGGCCCGCAGGGCGAGGAAGCCGCCGACGATCATGATGCCGAACCAAAGTGGAATGTAATAGCGTTTGTTGATCGTGCGGTCGCGCCAGATCGCCATGAGCTGGGTGAGCTTGTAGGCGAGGTAGATGTTCAGCGGAATCTGCACCGCCCACACATACCAATAGCTGATGTTGTGCAGAAAGATATTGGAGATTGTCGCCGAACTCCAGATGACCAGCCAGTGACAGACGAAGAAAAGGAACGATTCCTTGCCGGCCAGCTCCGCCGCCACGGCCAGCTTCGAGACGCCCTGTTTGTAGTAGCGCGCCAGCAGAATCATCATCAACGGACCGGTGAAAATGTGCCGGGCGGTGTAATCGGGCTTGCTGCGCAGGAAGAAGCCGAAATCGTCGAGCGGCACGAAACGCGGAAAGGCGAAGAAGGTCAGGGCAAACAAAAAGAAGGTGCCGCCCAGCAACGCGTATTCCCACTTGGTGCGTTCGATGCGTTTGAGCAACACGCCCAGCAGGAAGTAGCCCGACCAGGGAATCAGCGCGAAGTGAACGTGCAGAATGCGCCGCCACAGCGGGTATTCGAGCACCGCTTTCCGTTTGATCTCGCCGATGGTGAGGTAGGTTACCGCGTCGGCGAAGAACGGATTCTGCGGGCGATTTCTGAAGCCCGAGAAGTCGAAGTTTCTCAGCAGGTCGCTGCCGACCGGAATGGCGTCGACGCTCAACACCGCGCCCACGCTGAAAATGCCGAAGGCCACGGCGGCGATCGCCCAGGTCGGCCACTGGCGGCGCGTGACGATATACGCCAGCGCGGTGCCCATGGCGACGGTGTGGAACAGGTCCATCAGCCCCAGGCTGCGCCGGTTGATGCAGTAGACGAAGCCGAGCAGAAAGAGCCAGGCGATCGAGCCTAGGAAGGCGATGGTGGGGCGGGCGGAGGTGTCGCTTTTCATCCGCTCGACCTGGTTGACCACGTTGATGCCCGAGGCCAGCACGAAGATCGGCATGCTCAATTCGGTGAGCGCCCAGAGCAAGGCGTAATGGAGCGTCTGGTGCGGCAGCCACTGCGTGAAGTACATCGTGTGGCCCCAGGCCATGAAGAACACCGCGACGCCTTTGGCGTAGTCGATATAGTAGTCTCGTTGGGTGGTGTGAACGGCAGCCATGAATCCTTCCATCTCGTAGAAATTTCGGGAAGGATTACACAAAAAGGGGCGATAATGCAATCACTTACAAGCGAAAGGGGCGCTTATCAAGTTATTGGGCGGCTTTTTTGGCGGCCATGATTTGCTTGCGATAGACCAGGCCGCGAATGAAATTGCGGCCCACCGGCCAGACCATCGCCACGGCGACCGACGCCGGGAAGCTGAACAATTTAAGCAGAAAGATATTGCCGCGAGCGTCGGCACGCACGGCGATCAGGGCGCAGATGATCAGAATGCTCATCCAGGTTCTCGCATAGGTCGGATTGTCGATCGTCTTGTCGCGCCACCAAGCCATAAGTTGCGTGAATTTATAGGACAGAAAAAGGTTCAACGGAATCTGGATCACCCAGACCTTCCAGTAGCTGAAGTTGTGCAAGAAGATGTTCGAGAAGCTGGCGGAGATCCAGATCACGCCCCAGTGGCAAACAAAAAAGATGAACGATTCTCGCCCGGCCAGTTCGGCCGCTGCGGCGAAAGCCCCTTTGGCTTGACGGTAATAGCGCGAGAGCAAGACCATCGTCAGCATGCCGGTAAACAGCAAGCGGGCGATGTAATCGGCGCGGCTGCGCTGGTAGAAGCCGAAATCGTCGGTGGGCACGAAGGTGGGCAGCGTGAGGAACGTCACTACGAACAGCACGAGGGAAACGCCGACCAGCACCCATTCCCACACGGTGTTGCGCAGGCGCTTGAGCACCACGCCCATCAGGAAAAATCCCGCCCAGGGAATCAATGCAAAGTGAATGTGCAAGATGCGTCGCCACAAGGGAAATTCGAGCACGGCAAGCTTTTTCAACTCGCCCATGGTGATGTTGGTCACCGCCTGCGAGATGAACGGATCGTTCGGCCGCTTGAGGAAACGCGTGTAGTCGAAGTTTTTCAGAATTTCCGTACTGATCGGAATGGCGTCGAGACTCAGCACGGCGGAAACGCCGAAAATGCCCGCGACAAGGGTGATGATCGACCAAGTCGGCCAGTCGCGACGCGACACGATGAACGCCAGCGCGGTGCCCATCGCCACCATGTGGAACAGGTCCATCAGTCCCAGGCTGCGCCGGTTGATGTTGTAAATGAAGCCGAGCATAAACAGCCAGGCGATCGAACCGAGGAAGGCCAGGGTGGGCCGCCAGGACGAATCGGTTTTCATCCGCTTGACCTGACTGACCACGTTCATCCCCGAGGCCAGGACGAAGATCGGCATGCTCAGTTCGGAAAAGGCCCACAGAAAGGCGTATTCGACGGTGTTGTGGGGCAGCCACTGCGTGTAGTACATCGTGTGGCCCCAGGCCATGATGAACACCGCGATGCCCTTGGCGAAATCGATGTAATAGTCTCTCTCGGTTGTATGTACGCTCGCCATTTTTCCCTTCCACGGGTGTTCGTTTTCGGGTTTTTTTAATGCATAACCGGCTCAATTTCAACAGGAATCGGACGGCTTGTTTTCGCTTGCCCGGTTGCCATGCGCCGCGATTCGTCGCAGAGTAATGGGGCAGGAATGTGGCAAAACGAAAAACGGGAGGGGGTCATGAAAACGAACCATGGTTTCGCTTTATTATTAATAGTTATTATGATGGCAATACTGCCGCTCGGTTGCGGCGACGATGACGATGACGACAACGATGACGGCACGCCGGTCGATGACGACACCGCCGATGACGATACGACCGACGACGACACCGACGATGACGACGACGACACCACGCCGACGAGCACGACGATGTCTTTCGCCACCTACAACGCGGGGCTGGCCTATGGTTTTGTGCCGCTGGCCGAGGAACGTTTGCCCGAACTCTACGAGGCGGTGCCGGAGCTGGACGTCGACGCGCTGTGCCTGCAGGAGGTCTGGTACGAGGACGACCGCGACGGCATGGTCGATGCGCTGGCCGACGCGCTGCCGTACATTTACAAGCACAACAGCATCGAGGATTTCGCCGACCAGCCGCCGGAAAGCGAGGCGCGTTGCGGCAATCTGGACAACCTGATTTCCTGTGCGGAAACCAATTGCGACGTCAACGAGGTCGAGGGGCTGCTGGACTGCGTGATCGATAATTGCCTCTTGCCGCTGATCCTGACCGGCTTCGATTGCATCGAGTGTCTGGCCAGCCAGATCGACCAGCCCTTCGACGACATGGTCGACTACTGCACCAATCCGAATCCGCCGCCGTTGTCCT
>CALBTQ010000013.1 GCA_937967875.1 uncultured Pseudomonadota bacterium | reverse complement strand
ATACGATATCGTATTCGTTGACTGGAGTTCAGACGTGTGCTCTTCCGATCTGGTCGATCGGCAGACGGTCAAACTCGACGGAGCCGCGACGGACGAGTTGATTTGGGAAGATCCCAAAGAAGAAAAAGACAAGGCTAAAAAGAAAGAAAAATAAACTACTTCGGCGACGAGTCTACTTTTCCAGCGATTGCTGATCGACCAGGATGTTGTTCTTTTTTACGAATGCGTCGAGGTCGTCTTTGCGAATTTTGATCACGCCTTTGCCGCGTGTGTTGAAAGCGGGCAGTTCCTCTTTTTTAATCCACCTGCGTATCGTCTCGGGCGACACGAGACAATAGGCCGCTGCTTCTTTCACCGACAAAATCCGATCCGACATATTTTTCCCCTTTTCCCGGGTGAAACGATGCTTTTCTCCCTCGTGCCGATTATTAAATCGGACTGACGCCCATACACAATAAGGAAAATATTAATTTCATTGGACGCAAATGCCTCCTTCGTGTCACAATTGGATAACTCGAAGGGATACAGGAGTTTATCACGTGGCGACGTCTCAATTGGCTCTCCATGGCGGAACGCCCGTTCGGAAAAATATGCTGCCCTACGGTCACCAGAGCATCGACCGCGAGGACATCGAGCAGGTAACACGCATTCTGACCGGCGATTGGTTGACCCAGGGACCGACGATCGACGAATTTGAAGCGGCTTTTGCCGCGAAAATCGGCCGTCGACACGCCGTCGCCTTCGCCAATGGCACCGCCGCGCTTCACGGCGCCTGTTACGCGGCCGGGCTGCAACCCGGCGACGAGGCGATCGTCCCGGCGATGACCTTCGCCGCCACGGCCAATGCCGCCGCCTATTTGCAGGCAAAACCCGTTTTCACCGACGTCGATCCGGCAACCGGCTTGCTGACTCCCGACGGCATCGAGTCGCTGACCTCCGCGCGCACGCGGGCGATTCTGCCGGTGCATTACGCCGGGTTCCCAGTCGTGATGGGGCCGCTCATGGAATTGGCGGATAAAATCGGCGCGGTGGTGATCGAAGACGCCTGCCACGCGCTGATTGCCGCCGAGCAAGAGCACATTGCCGGCACATTCGGTCACCTGGCCTGTTTCAGCTTCCATCCGGTCAAGCCGATCACCACCGGCGAGGGCGGCATGGTCGTGACCGATGACGAAACCTACGCTCAGCGCCTGCGCATGTTCCGCACCCACGGCATCGTTAAGGAGCCGTCCTTCGTCGACGACGTGGGCGGGTGGTACTACGAAATGCGCGACCTGGGCTACAACTACCGCCTGACCGACATGCAGGCCGCGTTGGGTCTGGCGCAGTTGAAAAAGCTCGATGCGTTTCTGGCCTCCCGTCGACGCCTGGCCGCTTTCTACGACGAAGCGTTTGCCGATCTGCCGGGCGTGGCGTTTATCGCCGAACCCGCGGGCGTGCGCTCGGCCTATCATTTGTATCCGCTGTTGTTCGCCATGGACGAATTGTCCTGCGACAAAAAAACGCTCTTTGCCGCGTTGCGCGCCGAGGGGATCGGCGTACAGGTGCATTACATTCCGGTCAATGCGCAGCCTTATTATCGAGCGGCCGGATACGATCCGGCGCAAACGCCCGGGGCGCAGGCGTTTTACGCGCGCGAAATTTCCCTGCCGCTGTTCGCCGCCATGGGCGAGCCGGACGCGCGGGACGTGGTCGAAGCGGTGCAAAAGGTGCTGGCCGCTTTCAGGAGGTGACATGCGCAAGGTAATGGCGATTCTGGCTCATCCGGATGACGAGGTGCTCGGTTGCGGCGGAACGCTGGCGAAAATGACCGACAACGGCGATCAGGTGCTGCTGTTGATTTGCGGCGAAGGAGTGAATGCGCGCACCAACGCCAATATCGAACAACTGCGGGCGTTGGATGAAGACCTGCAAAGCGCGGCGAAAATTCTGGGCGCAACCGACGTGTTTCACCTCGATTGGCCCGACAACTCATTCGATTGCCGCGAACTGTTGA
>CALBTQ010000012.1 GCA_937967875.1 uncultured Pseudomonadota bacterium | reverse complement strand
CATCTCGAAGACAGCGCGGTGCTCGACGGCATCGTCAAGAACATCACCGACTACGGCGCCTTCATCGACCTGGGCGGCATCGACGGTCTGTTGCACATCACCGACATGAGTTGGGGTCGCATCAATCATCCGTCCGAGCTGTTCGAAGTGGGCGATGAAATCCAGGTCAAAGTCCTCAAGTACGACGAAGACCGGCAGCGCGTCAGCCTCGGTTACAAGCAGATCCGCCCCGATCCGTGGACGACGGTGGGCGAGAAATACCAGGTCAATGCGAAGGTTAAAGGCAAGGTCGTCAGCCTTACCGATTACGGCGCTTTCGTCGAATTGGAAGAGGGCATCGAGGGCCTGATTCACGTGTCCGAAATGAGCTGGGTGAAGAAGGTGAAACATCCTTCGAAGATCCTGGCGATCGGCGACATGATCGAAGCGGTCGTGCTGGACATCAACATCGAGTCGCGCCGCATCAGCCTGGGCCTCAAGCAGACCGCGGCCAACCCGTGGGAAATCGTCAAAGAGAAATACCCGGTCGGCACGCGCATCCTGGGCAAGATCCGCAACATCACCGATTTCGGCGTGTTCGTGGGCATCGACGAAGGCATCGACGGCCTGATTCACATCAGCGACATTTCCTGGACCCAGCGCATCAAGCATCCGAGCGAGATGTTCAAGAAGGGCCAGGAAGTCGAAGCGGTCGTGCTGCACATCGACAGCGAAAACGAACGCTTCAGCCTGGGCATCAAGCAGCTCACGGCCGATCCGTGGGGCACCATCGGCGACCGGCTGCATGTGGGCAGCATCACCGAAGGCGAAGTGATCAACGTCACGGAATTCGGCGTGTTCGTCGATCTGGGCGACGGCATCGAAGGCCTGATTCACGTCAGCGAACTTTCCTCGAAGAAGGTGGAAGATCCCACCACGCAGGTGAAGGTCGGCGACAAGATCATGGTCGAGATCATCAAAATCGACGACAAGGATCACAAGATCCGCTTGTCGCGTCGCAGCATCGAAGAGAACCGCGAGAAAGCCGATCTGGCTTCGTTCATGCAGAAGCAGGGCAGCGCCGGCCGCGTGGGTCTGGGCGATCTGATCGCGCAGGCCAAGGCGAAAACCGGCAAGGCCGAGGAAGTCGCGGAAGAGGCTCCGGCGGAAGAGGCTCCGGCGGAAGAGACTCCGGCGGAAGAGGCTCCGGCGGAAGAGACTCCGGCGGAAGAAGCTCCGGCGGAAGAAGCTCCGGTCGAGGATGAGCCCGCGAGCGAAGAGCCTAAAGAAGAGTAGTCGATTCGACGGCGGGAGCGGCGCACTGCCGAGGTGCGTCGTTCCCGGCCTTCATCAACGCCCGAATAAAGGCATGACATGAAACGGCATCCAATCCTCTACGGTTTTGTGCTGGTCAGCCTGGTGGCGGTGTTCTTTTACTTGGTGATCCTCGGTTCGTTTTCGTTTTTTTCGGCGGACGACGGCATTCCTTTCGTGGATGAATCGGTCGGCGTGATCGAGATCTACGGCGTGATCGACGACAGCGAAGACACAATGAAGGACATTCGCCGGTTCGCCGAGGACGGCAGCATCCGCGCGTTACTGGTGCGCATCGATTCCCCGGGCGGCGTGGTCGCGCCGGTGCAGGAAATCTACGGCGAACTGGTGCGCGCGGCGCAAAACAAACCGGTGGTGGCCTCGCTTGCGTCGACCGCGGCGTCGGGCGGGTATTACATCGCCTGCGCCGCCCAGACGATCGTGGCCAATCCGGGCACGATCACCGGGTCGATCGGCGTGGTGATGGAGTTCATCACCGGCGAGGAAGCGTTCCGCATGCTTGGCCTGCGCAGCCAGGTGGTCAAGTCCGGCGAGTTGAAAGACACCGGCAACATCGGGCATTCGCTGACCAGGCAGGAAGCGGCGGCGCTGCAGGAAACCGTCGACGACGTGCATCGACAGTTCGTCGCGGCGGTGATGGCCGGACGGAATCTCGACGAGGAAACGACGCGTGCGCTGGCCAGCGGCCGGATCTACTCGGGGGCGCAAGCCAAGGAGTTGGGGCTGGTCGACGAATTGGGTTCCTTGTACGACGCGGTCGATCTGATCAAAGAGCGGCTGCACATTGCCGGCAAGGTGCGGTTGATTTATCCCAAGCGCCCCAAGCCGAGCATGATGGATTTTTTTCTGGATGAATTGACCGGTCGGCTCCGCAATCAGTTGACCGAATCAGCAGACAACGCCCGCACAGGCCGTCTGTATTTTCGCTAAGGAGGAAGGTGATCGATGACTAAAAGCGACCTCATCAATCAAGTTGCCACTCATATTCCCAGTGGAAAGAAGAAGGACGCGGAAGTAATCGTCAATACCATTTTCGATCGCATGACCCAGGCGCTGGTCGACGGTGATCGCATCGAGATTCGCGGTTTTGGCAGCTTTCACCTGCGCGAACGCAAGTCCCGCATCGGTCGCAACCCCAAAACTTCCGATAAAGTTGATGTGCCCTCCAAGAAAGTCCCCTTCTTCAAGGCCGGCAAGAGCCTAAAGCGGTTGGTGGACTACGGTTTGGGCGGCGATTCCGACGACGAATAGGCCGGACGAGCATTCGTTGCGAGTCGGCATTCTTTCCGATACTCATCTGACGCGTGGTAGTGATCGCGGCCCGCTGCTCAAGCTGGCCGCGACGCACTTTTATCAAGTCGACGCGATTTTGCATGCGGGCGACATCGGCGACCTGGACTGGTTGACCGCTGTCGCCTTCCCCGATATTCCCTTTTACGCCGTCGAAGGCAATTGCGACGAACCCGGCGCCGATCCGCGCATGCCCGTGCGGCGCATCGTCGAACTGGGCCCCTGGCGCATCGGTCTGGCGCACGGGTGGGGCGCGCCGCATTCCCTGGTCGACCGCCTCGCGCCGCTGTTTACCGACGTGCACGCGGTGGTGTTCGGCCACAGCCACACCCCCCACCTGGAAAAACGGAATAAAGTCATCTATTTTAATCCCGGTTCCCTCATGTTGCCGCGCAGCGGCCCGCCTTCGGTGGGATTGCTGACGATCGGCGAACGGGAATTGGTTTTTTCGCACATCACTCTCTAGCGAAAGCGACGGTGCCCAATGGATCGAATGCACGCGCCCTGGCGAATTTCCTACATCAAGGAAGAAGCGGAGGAAGGGTGCATTTTCTGCACCAAGCCGCCGATGAACGACGACCGCAAGAACCTGATTTTACATCGCGGCGAAACGTGTTACATCATCATGAATAAGTTTCCGTACATCAACGGTCATCTGATGGTCGCTCCCTACGAGCACATCGGCGAGGTCGAGGATCTGCCGTTGACCGTCTGGACCGAAATGATACAACTGGCGCAGATGGCCGTGAAGGCGCTGAAGATCGCCATGCGCCCGCACGGCTTCAATATGGGCGTGAACATCGGGCGCGTCGCCGGCGCGGGCATGGAAGGGCACGTGCATTTGCATATCGTTCCCCGCTGGAACGGCGACGTGAACTTCATGCCGGTGTTCGCCGATTGCCGGGTCATCAGCCAGCACATCGAGGAAAGTTACCTCGAGCTGGTCAAGGCGCTGGCGCAAGTGAACGGGGAATAAACCGACTGGTTGTCGTTTTTAAACGGAAGGGTTGGCGATGGTAAGGAAAGTTTTGTGGGCGTTTTTGTTTCTGGTTCTGGTGATTCTGACCACCCTGGTGTACCTCTCCAACGAAACGGAACTTTCGCATAAATTCGCCCTGGGCATCGATGTGCCGTTCACCGGCGATCAGGACGCCGGCGTGCCGCAGGAACGCTACCAGACGAGCATCGCGCCGTCGGTGGCCGCGTACTTCGCGATTTGCCTGCTGGCGGGCGGCTTCCTGGTGATGATTCTGTCGCTGGCGGTCGTGTTTCAGGCGAAGCGCGCCGTCAAACAGGCTCGGCAGGAAACGGAAGATTTGCGTTTCGAGTTGAATCGCCTGCGCGGACCGGCCGAAGACGACGAAGTCTATCGCGCGCCCGCGTCGACCGATATGCCCGAATAAACGGTTGCGCTTCGCGTCACCGAACGCGATTGCCCCATAACGAAAGGATTTCGTGCCGTGGGCGTTCTGCGACGCCTTGGTTTTTTGCTTCTGCTGCTGATGCCCCTGGCGGCGTGGGCGGGGGAAGCTGAAGACGCACAAGCCGTTTCGACCGCGTATCAAGCCGGCGATATCGTCGCCGCCGATGCGCGTCTCGCCGCGTTTCTCCAGCAGTATCCGCAAAGCCCGCAACGTTGCACCTTGTCGCTGACGGCCGCCCTCGCGCCGCGTTCGCAAAGCGAGGCGATCAGCCGCCTGCGCAGCGTCGCGCAGGAGTGCTCCGCCGAGCCGCCGGGCGCCGAAGCGTTGGCGTCGCTGGCGCACCTGCTGCATCTGGCCGGGCAGGAAAGCGCGGCCTATCAGGTCTGCCGCGATTTCGGGCAGCGCTATCCCGAAGCGCCGCAGGCCCCGGACATTCTGCTGTTGCAGGGCGCGCTGGAGATGCGCTACCACGGCGGCGTGCAGGCGGGCAACGCCTATGCGTCGTTTCTGGCGAAGTATCCGGCGCACCCGAAAGCGGTGGTCGCGCTGGTCGGCGTCGCCGATGCGCAGGTCAAGCGCGGCGAATGGGCCGACGCGCATCAGGCCTATTTGCAGGCATTGCAGACCGACCCCTCGCAGCTTGATCTGCCTGAGGTCTATTTCCATCTGGGCATGACCGCCGAGAAGACGGGCCGCAAGGACGCCGCGCGGCATTATTACCGCGAGATGATAAAGCTGTTTGGCGAGAGAGATTTCGCCGTGAGCGCCCGCGCGCGCATCCAAACAGCCATGTCCGGCGGAAGGCGGCCGTTTGCCAGCTGGAAGACGGGCGTGTAGGTGAACAG
>CALBTQ010000011.1 GCA_937967875.1 uncultured Pseudomonadota bacterium | reverse complement strand
AGATCGTATTCGGTGACTGGAGTTCAGACGTGTGCTCTTCCGATCTCGGCTCGAAGAGATGCTCCATCACCTCCTTGCTCATGCCCTGTCCTGTATCGCTGACGGCCAGCATCACGTAAGGACCGTCGTGGGCATAGGAATGCAGACGGCGGTACTCCTCGTCCAGTTCCACATTGGACGTTTCGATGGTCAGCTTGCCGCCGCCGGGCATGGCGTCGCGGGCGTTGACGGCCAGGTTGGCCAGGATTTGCTCGAACTGTCCCGGATCGATTTTCACCGGCGCCAGACTCTGTCCCGGCGTCGTACGCAACTGGACATCCTCGCCGATCAAGCGCACCAGGATTTTATGCATCGACGAGATCAGCTCGTTCAGGTCGATCACCTTCGGACTGATCAGTTGCTTGCGCGAGAACGCGAGCAACTGCCGGATCAGGGACGAGGCGCTGTCGGCGGCTTTGCCGATTTCGGCCAACGATTCAGCCAACGGATCGTCGCGGTTGACGTCCAACATCGCCAGTTGAACGTTGCCGCTGATGCCGGTCAGCAGATTGTTGAAGTCGTGCGCCACGCCGCCCGCCAGGCGGCCGACCGCCTCCATCTTCATCGCTTGCTGGAGTTGATCCTGCAGTTTTTTCTGTTCCTCTTCGGCCGTCTTGCGCTCGGAAACGTCGCGGATGTTGAGCACGATGCCGCCCACGGCGGGGTCCGCCAGCAGGTTGCAGCCGATCGCTTCGAGATACACCCAACTTCCGTCTTTGTGCCGGAAACGATATTCGGCCTCGCCCACTGCGCCCAAATGCGGCAGCCCATCGCTGATAATCTTGATCGCCGCGGCCTGATCGTCCGGATGAACCATGTCAAATAATTGTTTGCCGATCAGATCTTCGGGCGCATAGCCAAGAATGCGCGTCACTTGATCGCTGATGTAGGAGGCGACGCCCCGCTCATCCATGATCTGGATGATGTCGTTGGAATTCTGCACCAACAGGCGGAAACGTTTTTCGCTTTCGCGCAACGCCGCTTCCGCTTGCTTGCGATCGCTGATGTCGCGATCGAAGGCGCAGGCGAGAAATTCTTTCTCTTCGCCGAAAATATTCGAGTTTACTTCCACCGGGAAGATTCGGCCGTCCTTGGCGATATGCCGCGATTCGAAGTTCATCCGGCCTTGTCGCCGGATTTTCTCTTTGTGCTGCGCCCATTCCGCTTCCGGGAAATCCGGATCGATGTCGAAGATCTTCATGCGCAACAATTCCTCGCGCGTGTATCCCAGGGAGGCGCACGAGGAGTCGTTGGCGTAGACGATCTCGCCACCGTCGCCGATCCACAGGATGCCGTCCTGCGCCCGGTCCATGGCGAACTTGGTGCGCAGCAACTGCGCCTGGGCCGCCCGCTGTTCGGTCACGTCCTCGTGAATCAAGGTCACTTCACGAACGTTTCCCGCTTCGTCTTTGACCGGATAGGCCCGCACCTGCACCCAGCGGGTTCTCCCTTTCCCGTAGGTTCGCTCCGCCGAATATTCCAACGGCAGAAAATCATTGGCCTCGCCGGCAAACACTTTTTTCAAATCTTCAAAAGCGTCAAATTCGGACAGTTGTTCGTCTTGCAGAATGTTGTAATCGGGCGAATCCTCGAAGCGAACGCCCCATAACTCTTCCCATTTCCGGTTCGCCTGAATCACCTTGCCGTCCGCATCGAAAATCTGGACGCTGAACGGCGCTTGCTTGAACAGGCCCTTGAAACGCGATTCGCTTTCCCGTAAGGATTTTTCGATCTGAAGCCGCGTCTGATACGCGCCGATAAGGTCGGCGGCGGCGCCCAGCAGCGTAACTTCCTCTTCCCGCCAAACGCGACGCGAACGCGTTTCGTCGAAACCGATAAAACCGCGCCATTGACCGCCGACCGAAAACGGCAGCGCCAACAGGGAAATGATGCCCTGCGGTTCGAGAATCTCACGTTCGTCCGCGGGGAAATCACGCACAAAGCCGGAAACCGGCTTACCGACCGCAAGCATTTTCCGCCAGCGAGCCAGGCCGGCGGCATAGGGCACGCACTGCAACAGCGGATTGTCGATTTCCGGCGGCACTCCCGGCGCGCACGATTCGTAAAGCTGACGCGCGCAAAGACCTTGTTCGGGATCCTCGAAATTCTCGAAAAGGTATACCCGCGCCGCATCGGCCGCTTCGCATAAAAAGGACAGCGCGTCGTTGATATTGTTCTCCTCGTTCCCGGTTCTCATCAAACAGGCGGAGGCGGCGACGATTCCCTTTTCAAATTTCAACTGGCGTTGCAGCGCGAATTCGGCGCGCTTCTGCTCGGTGATGTCGATGCCCACGGCTTGAAATTCGATCAGTTCGTTGCGGGCGTTGTCGATGCGGTGGATCTGCCACGTCTGCCAGCATTCCTCGCCGGACGGAACGAGAAAAGAGCGCTCCATCTTGGCCGTGGCGTGCCCCGGCTTGAGCGTCTTGAGGTAGGCGAACACCTGCTCGAAATTCTGTAGCTGCATGAAGTCGCGAATGTTCTTGCCGGTCACGTCATAGTCGATGCCCAGCCGTTGCCGGTAATATTGCTGCCAGGCGCGATTGACGAAGGTCATGGTGCCGTCGGCGAGAAAACAGGCGATCATCTCCGCTTGGGTTTCCACCACGTAGCGGTAGCGCTCCTCCACCCGGCGCTGTTCTTCCTTCGCCTGCTTGATGGCGGTGATGTCGGTGTGGATCCCGACCAATCCGATGATGCGGCCGTCACGATCGCGCACGGGAAAGGCCTGCACAAAAACGTCGATGATCTCGTTTGCCCGGCCATAAAATTGGAGCTCGCCCTGCCAATCGTTACCGGCCATCAACGTTTCGAAAACCTGTTTGCCGATGGCGTGATTCACATAGGTCGACTCGGGAGGATTTTCTCCGACCACGCCGAACAACCGGTCGAAGGCGGCATTTTGGTAATAGTGCTTTCCCTCGGGCGTGGAAACACCGATCGCTTCCGTGGTTTTATCCAACACATGGATCAACAATTCCAGGCTGTTTTCATCTCGGATAAAACGGTCGATTCGCTCCCGTATTTTTTCTAACTCGTTGTTTTTCTGCACTACTTTCTTTTCATTCTCGTGCATCTTCTCCTCATACGCATTGCGCAGACTGTCCTTATTGTAATCGAACGACTCTTCGAATGTCTAAACCAAATCTTCGCAGGGAAAACCGATGATATTTTTTCCTTTTCGCGGACGGCCGGACGGAGAAATTCCGCTTCGACCTTGAACCGTCGTTATGTGGTGCTAGTATGAGTCCATGCCTGCATGACCATCGCGACGCAAGGAGGTTTAACCATGGCCCGCATCATCGATCCGACACCCGGCATTCCCGCGCCGACGGGCGCCGAACTGCACTGCAAGGGCTGGCAGCAGGAAGCCGCGCTGCGCATGCTGATGAACAACCTGGACGCGAACGTCGGCGAAGATCCGGCGCGGCTGATCGTTTACGGCGGCAACGGTAAGGCCGCGCGCAACCTCGAAGCGTACCACGCGATCGTCCGCGCGCTGCAGGACCTGGGCAACGACGAAACGCTGTTGGTGCAAAGCGGCAAACCGGTGGGCGTACTCAAAACCCATCTCGACGCTCCGCGCGTCATGATCGCCAACAGCAACCTCGTCGGCCACTGGGCGAACTGGGAGCATTTTCACGAGCTGGAAAAACAGGGCTTGATCATGTACGGCCAGATGACCGCCGGCTCGTGGATCTACATCGGCACGCAGGGCATCGTGCAGGGCACATACGAGACGTTCATGGCGGCGGCCAAGCAGCATTTCGGCGGCGACCTGCGCGGGCGGCTGTTGGTCAGCGGCGGCCTGGGCGGGATGAGCGGGGCGCAACCGCTGGCGGCGACGATGGCCGGAGCGGCGGCGCTGCTGGCCGAGGTGAACCCGGAGCGCATTCAGCGCCGGCTGGACACCAAATATCTCGACGTGTGGGCGAAGGATCTCGACGAGGGATTGCGCCTCGTGCTCGAGGCGAAGGAAAAGCGGCAACCGCTGTCGGTGGGCGTGCAGATCAACGCGGCCGAGATGCTCGACGAGTTGCTCGCGCGCGGCATCGCGGTGGACATTCAGACCGACCAGACCAGCGCGCACGACATGCAGCGCGGTTACGTGCCCGCGGGCATGAGCTACGCCGAGGCGCTGGAATTGCGCGCGCGCGACATCGTCGCTTATGAAAAGGAGGCGCGGGCGACCTGTGCGCGGCACGTGCGGGCGATGCTGGCGCTGATGCGCCGGGGCACGGTGACCTTCGATTACGGCAACAACATCCGCACCGTCGCGCAGGAAGAAGGCGTGGCGGACGCGTTCGCGTTTCCGGGCTTCGTGCCCGCGTACATCCGTCCGCTGTTTTGCGAAGGCAAAGGGCCGTTCCGCTGGGCGGCGCTGTCGGGCGATCCGGCGGACATCCTGGCGACCGACGATGCGCTGCGCAAGCTCTTCCCCGACGACGCGATGCTGCTGAACTGGCTGGATCTGGCCGAGCGCAAGATCGAGCACATGGGCCTGCCTTGCCGCATCTGCTGGCTGGGCTACGGCGACCGCGCGAAGGCCGGGCTCAAGTTCAACGAGATGGTGCGCACCGGCAAGGTGAAAGCGCCGATCGTCATCGGCCGCGATCATCTGGACAGCGGCTCGGTGGCCAGCCCCTACCGCGAGACCGAGGGGATGAAGGACGGCACCGACGCCGTCGCCGACTGGCCGCTGCTCAACCTGATGGCCAACACGGCCAACGGCGCGACGTGGGTGAGTTTCCACCACGGCGGCGGCGTGGGCATCGGCTACAGCCTGCACGCGGGCATGGTGATCGTCTGCGACGGCACCGAAGCCGCCGACTTCCGCCTCAAGCGCGTGCTCGACGGCGATCCGGCTTTGGGCGTGCTGCGTCACGCCGACGCCGGCTACGAACGCGCGCTGGAAGTGGCGAAAGATCGCGGTGTGAAAATTCCGAAGTAACCGACCGGCCCGATTTTATTTCCCGATAATTTGCGGCAGGGCGTCGTGGATGCCGTTGATCATGAACTGCACGG
>CALBTQ010000010.1 GCA_937967875.1 uncultured Pseudomonadota bacterium | reverse complement strand
AGATCGTATTCGGTGACTGGAGTTCAGACGTGTGCTCTTCCGATCTGGGCGAAAACCTGCTGCACTCGCGCTTCGCCGATCTGGTCAGCCTGCTGAAACGGCAGCCCGTCGATTGGGAGGTCTACACCAACGGCCTGCTGTGGAACGATGCGATGATCCACCGTTTCGCCAACGCGCACCGCGCAATGGTCACCTTTTCGCTGTCGGCCGCGACCGCGCCGACCTGGGCCGCCTTTCGCCCCGAGATGTCGCCGCACCTGTTCGATAAAATCGAGGAGTCGATCCGCAAGCTCGTCGAACGCCGCGAACCGGGTTTGAAAATCGGCATCGTCCACGTGCTCAACAAGCGCAACGTGCGCGAAGTGCTGCCGATGATCCGCCGGGCGATCGAACTGGGCGTGGACGAAATCGAGTACAAGCTCACCGAGCTCAACGACGCCGCGCGGCCGCTGGCGCCTGACGAAAAGGAAATCGAGTCGATCCGTCAGGAACTGCGCAAGGCGCACGAGCTGGCCTCGGCGGCGGGTTTGGACATCCACGACAACATTGAGTTTCAACTCGCGCACGTCGACCTGGAATCGGGGCTCTACACCAAGGACCTGTACGACCGCATCCCTTGCCACGTGGGCTACGAGATGATCCGCGTGCGTCGCGACGGGGCGATCAGCTTTTGCTGCGGCCTCAAATTTTTCGGCAACGCGCACGAGACGACCTTGCACGAGCACTGGCGCGGCGCTAGGATGCGCCGCTGTCGGGAAGCGGCGATCCGCATGCCGGAAGGCGACAACGAACGGTTGCCGGACGGCGGCATGTTGCGCGACGGCCAATGCGACTTCTGCTACAATTACATTCTCAACTTCGCTTCCCGCCGCCTGGCCCGGGAAACCGGGGTGACGCCCTTATTGCCGGGGGATGAATGAAAGCGATCGCCGCGCGCAATCTGACGAAGGTCTACAAGATCTATTCGCGCCGCGCGCAGAAATTCAAAGAGATGGTGACGCTCAACCGGCGCGTGTTTCACGACACCAAGCGCGCGCTGAGCGAGTTGAATTTCGACGTGGCGCAGGGCGAATGCCTGGGCGTGATCGGCGACAACGGCTCGGGCAAATCGACGCTGCTCAAGATCCTGGCGCAGACCTCCTATCCGACCGCGGGCGAGTTGGAGATCAACGGCAAGGTCAGCTACATCCTGGATCCGACGACCGGTTTCAACCCCGATTTTTCCGGGCGCGAAAACGTGCACATCAAATGCGCGCTGCTGGGCATGACCGCGGCCCAAATCAACGAACTGTTCGACGTGATCCACGATTTTTCGGGGCTGGGCGAGCGCATCGATCATCCGATCAAAACCTACAGCTTCGGCATGGTCGTGCGGCTCGGTTTTTCCGTGGCGATCCACGTGCCCTTCGACATTCTGCTGGTCGATGAAGTGCTCGCCGTCGGCGACTACCTGTTCCAGCGCAAGTGCATCAACGCCATCCGCGCCTTTAAGGAGCAGAACAAAACGATCGTCGTCGCCAGCCACAGTCTCTCGGACGTGTCGACGTTCTGCGACCGGCTGATCCTGCTGCAGGAAGGCAAGATGGCGATGATCGGCAAGACCGACACGGTCGTGCAGCAGTACATCGAGGCGTGCGAAAAGCGCTACAGCAGCATCGAAGCGCCGATCATGCGCCTGCAGGACGAGTCGATTTCCTGCTGCCTGGAACGCACCGGGCAGGCGCACCTGGTCGAGGTGCATCTGCTCGACGACGCCGGACGCGAGGCGGCCTCGGTACACAGCGGCAACGCGCTGACCGTGCGCGTGCGTTTTCGCGTCGACGAGCCGATCGGCAATCCGTGCCTGCGCGTGCAGTTCCGCCGCAATGACGGGCTGCTCATCGCCGGCTCGAACACCTTTCGGCATCAGCTCGATTTCGGCCCGCTGGGCAAGGGCGTGTACGAGGCGTCCTGCGAATTTTCCGAACTGAACCTGCTGACCGGCGACTACTACATCAACGTGGGCCTCTGGCCCGACGAATACCAAAGCTACACGGCGAAAACGCCATACGACATCCACGAGTTCCGCTACATCCTCTCCGTGGTCAGCGATCGACGCGATGGCGGCGGCCTGGTGCGCATGCCCAACCGATGGAGTCTGTCGCGGCTCGGGGATCTGTCATGACCGGCCCGGATCGTCGGCGCATCAACGCGGCGCTGCAGGCGCTGGAACGCGAAAAGGGTCGGACCGAGCTGACCTGCCTGCCGGTGGAACTGCAGCTCGAAGCGACCAACCGCTGCCGCCGCAATTGTCCGACCTGCGCGCGCAATTTTTACGACCGCGCCGCCAACGCGCCGGGCGATCTGTCGCCGGCGGTGCTCGACGCGCTCGCGCCGCTGCTGCCCTACGCGCAAACGGTGCTCGTCGGCGGCTACGGCGAGCCGCTGCTGGCCGACATCACCGACGAGATTCTGCGCCGCGCCAAAGGGGCGGGCTGCGCCACGACGATCATCACCGGCGGCGGCGAACTCGACGACCGGCGCGCCGCGCGGCTGATCGCGGCCGGGCTCGACGAAATCGTGCTGAGCGTCGACGCGGCCGACGAGGAGCTCACGCGCTTGCGCCGCGGCGTTTCGTTGCATGAAGTACTGACCAATCTGCAACGACTGCGCGAGCGCCAATCCACGTTGCACACGGTTTTCAACGTCACGCTGCAGGTCGACAACCTCGACGAACTGCCCGCGATCGTCGCCCTCGCCGGCGCGCACGACGTGCACGAGGTGCGCGTCTTCCACCAGAAGATCTACTCGCGCACCCAGGCCGACAGCAGCGCGTTGGGCGTCGCCGAGCACGCGCGGCTCGTGTTTTACGAAGCCGAACAGGCCGCGCGCGAACATGACGTCGCGCTGTCGCTGCCGCCGCTGGCGGGGACGACGCGTTGCGAGCAGCCCTATCGGTTGCTCGCCGTGCGTCACGACGGCGTGGTGCAGGGGTGCTGTTCGGCGTTGTTCGAAGCGCCGGCGCCGCGCCCGGTGCTCGGCCGTCTGCCCGGCGACGATCCGCTCGCGTTGTGGAATCACCCGGCGATGCTCGCCGCGCGCGCCTGGACGCTGGGCGAGGGGCCGACCGATTTCGCCTGCGCCGCCTGCGCGTTTCGCGTGTTCACCGTCGCCGCGCATCGGCGCTTCCTGGAGGCGGACGATGACTGACGTGCGCCTGTTCGCCGACGGCGCGGCCGATCACGATCCGCTGTCCCCCGAGCTGTCTTTCGCCGCCGCGACCGCGCGCATCCGCAACGGCGACGCGGCCTCGATCATGCCCGCACCCGCGACGCTCTGGCGCCTGGGACGCACCGCGCGCTACGCGTTGTCGTTGTGCGGTCGGTCGGCCGAACTGCCCGATTTTCACCCGCAGGATCATCACGAGTTGCGCGAACCTTTCGCGCGGCATCTCAATGAACTGCGCGCGCGCCTGGCCGACACGCCGGTGCGTATCGACGAACCGTCGCCCGCGTTGCGCGAGTTGCTGGAGAAATACGACGCCGCGCTGGACGCGGACAATCGCGCGAACCTGCTGCGGCTGTTGGGCGCGCTCACCGACGGCTGCTTCATCGGCCCGCAGACGTTCCATTTAGACGTGTCGAACCTGTGCAACACGAACTGCATTTTCTGCGGTTTGCACTCGCCGCTGCTGATCGAGCCGCAAAAACCGATGCGCGGCCGGCGCTTCACCGAGGGCTGGAAAACGCGACGCATCGACTATGAGATTTTCGAAACGCTGGTCGACGACCTCGCGGCGATCGGCACGCGCGAAGACATTCTGTTTTCCGGCGAAGGCGAACCGCTGACGCACCCGCGCATCGTCGAGATGATCCGCAAGGTGCGCGGCAAGGGGCAGCGGCTGACGGTCTTTTCCAACGGCCTATTGGTCGACGAGAAAATCAGCGATCTGTTCGTCGAGGTCGATCTGGATATTTTCTACTGGTCGCTGTCGGCGGCGTCGCCGGCAACCTTCGCCAAGCAACAGCCGGCGCATGGCGCGGAAAAGTTCGCGCCGATGGTGCGCGCGATCAAGGAACTGGCGCGCAAGAAAAACGCGAAGAACCGCAAGCCGTACATTATTCTCGCCCACGTGATCAACCGCCTCAACGCGCACGAGGTGGAAGGCGCGATGGACATGGCGCTGGAGGTCGGCGTCGACGCGGTCCGCTACCAGATCATGCATTCGTGCGGCGCGAGCTTCGACGATCTGCTGATCACCAAGGAACAGCACGCGGCGGTCGAGGCCCAATTGCAGCGCGCACGGCGCAAGGCCGAAGCGGCGGGCGTCGAGATCGTCGCCAACATCGAGTTTCAACTGCCGCAGGCGGGCAAGACCTTCGAGTTGTCGCCCGACGTGCTGCCCTTCCATTGGAGCCGCGATCTGTACAGTCAGACCGGCTGTCTGGCGGGATGGTTTTTCGGGCGCGCCTTTTCCGACGGGCGGCTCAGCTTCTGCTGCCACGACAAAATCGTCGGCTCGCTGTACCGCGGCCGCTTCGCCGACATCTGGTTTTCCGAGCGCTACCGCAAGCTGCGCCAGGCGGCCAAGGCGTTCGACCTGTCGGTCAATCCGGAACTGATCGAGGAAAACTGCGGCGGGCCGCTGCTCGGGCCCGACTGCGATTACTGCGGCAATTACGAGTTCATCAACCAGGCGCTTTGCGATCTCGACGACCTGCAGTTGCGCCCTCTGCTACGGAAGGATCCGCCCACATGGCCGTGACGTTGTTCGGAAACGACGCGCAGTTGCACGACCGCCTCGCCGGCCAGGCCGGCTCGTTTACCGAGGCGCTCGCGCAATTGGCCGCCGCCGATGAAGTTCACGTGCCGGTGCGTCGGGCCAATGCATTTCATCTGGCAGCGATCATCGACATGGCCTGCCGCCGGCGCGGCGTCGACTACGACATCGAACCGTTCGATCCGCATCCGGCGACCACGCTGGCGCAGCGCTTCGCCGATCATCTGGTCTGGCTGCGCAACCAAGGGCGCCGCTGCCGCGTCAAGCTGATCGAAGACGACATGCTGCTCATGCCGCTGCTCGAGCACATCAGCGAGCGCGCCACGACCGGCAACGAAACCGACCTGCTGCGGCTGCTGGGCGTGTTGTGCGACACCGCGCTGATCGGGCCGCACTGGTTCGTCTTCGAGGTGATCAACCGCTGCAACGCGCGCTGCCATTATTGCAACATCCATGCGCCCTGCCGCCAACCGGGCCGCGATTTCCTCGACACCGTGCTGCCCTTCAAGCAGTTCACCGCGACCGTCGACGAGTTGGCCCGCCTGGGCACGGACGGCGTGACCGTGCTGGCCAACGGCGAACCGATGCTGCACCCGGATTTCGTGCGGATGATCGTCTATGCGCGCAAGAAAGGACTGCGCGTCAACTTCTTCACCAACGGTCTGTTGCTCGACGAGGAAGCGGCGCAAGCGATCGTCGCGGCCGGTCCCGAGGAAATGTTCTGCACCGTCAGCGCGGCGACGAGCGAAACCTACTCGCGCTTGCACCACGCCGTCGGCGAAATCGAGTGGCGCGAGCTCATGGACAACCTGCGGCGCTTTTTCGCCCTGCGCGAAGCCGCCGACACGCCGCACCCCGAAGCGTGGATGGTCAACGTCATCTGCCGCACCAACGCCTACGAACTGCTGGCGATGGCCGACCTTGCCGCCGAGCTGGGCTTCGACGGCCTGCGCCCGCAACTGCTGCGCGTCGACGAATACAACCGCGGGCTGGCGCTGACCGACCACGACGTCGCCTGGCTGCAGGCGAGCCTGCCCAACCTCATTCAACGCTGCCGCGACCTGGAGCTGAAACTGTGGGACGCCTACCCGCACCAGGTGCAGCACAGCGACAAGAATCCCGACGAATGGTCGGGCGACGAGTTCGTCGATCACGGGTGTTTCATCGGTTGGGCGCTGGGACTGGCCAAATCAAACGGCGATCTGTCGTTCTGCTGCACGGTCAAACCGGTGGCGAATCTGAGCGAAGGACCCTTCGATCAACTGTGGACCGGCGGACTGTATCATCAGGCACGGCTGGCGGCGAAGGACCTGCGCCGCGCGGGCACACTGCTGATGCGCGACGGCAAGCCGCTGTATACCGACTATTGCCATCACTGCGACAATCACGACATCAATCGTCGCATGCACGAGCAGATGACGGCCTACGATCTGTGGCGTTATCTGGATTGATCAGCGCGGCAGGTTCGTCACCGCGAAAAAGACGTCTTCCCAGCGACGGCCCATGAGCTCGTCGTTGAACTTTTCCTCGACCGCCCGCCGCGCCGCGTGGCCCATCGCGACGGCGCGCGCCGGATCGGCCAGCAACTCGCGCAGCGCGCGCGCCAGATCGTCCGCGTCGCCGGGCGCGTAGAAAGCCCCGTTTCGCCGTCGCGCAGATAATCGGTCAGCCCGATGATCCGACTGGCGACCACCGTCTTGCCCAGCGCCATCGATAACAACAACGACAACTGGCCGAGGCTCTGCTCGCGCTCGGGCAGCGGCAGCACGATCGCCCGCGCCTGCGCGATGAGCGCGCGCAACTCGTCGATCGGCAGATAGTCGATCAGCTCGACGCCCGGCGGCAGCTCGACGTTCTCGCGCTCGGCAGCAGGCAGATCGGCGCGGCCGACGATCCGCAACGGCGGCGCATTCTCGAGCGTCGCATAGGCGCGCAGCAGCGTCGCCCAATCGCGGAACGCACGCCCGTGCTTGCCCAGCGCCAGCAGCGGCCCGTCGCCACCGGCATCGCCGACCGGCGGCGGCGCGGACTGTCCGATGCCCAAGGGCACAAACGTGCGGCGCTCGCCCAGAAACGGCAGATAGGCGTCGTAGTACGTTTCCTGCGCGCGCGAGGCGTAGATCACATGATCGATGCGCCGCGCGCCGAAGCGCACCAGGCGCAGCTTCATCCCACTTTTGGCGCGCCCGAACGACTCGACGTCGAAGACGATCAGTTTTGTTTTCATCCAAAAACACAGACGCAGCAGCGCGGCGAAGGGCAGGCCGCTTTGCGACGAGAAGGCGATCACCGCGTCGTAAAACGGCGCGCGCAACAGGGCGAGCAGCGGTTGCAGCAGGTAGAAACGCAGCCGATATTTTTCCCAGCGGGTGAACGCGCCCAGCGAAAACGTGCCGAAAAATTTCACGCGCGGCCGACTGCGCCAATGCGCGAAAAATGCGTATTCGCCGGTCGCGCGATGCGTGCGCGGCCAGTTGGCGAGAAACAGAATTTCAGGCCTGCGCATTGTCCGGCGACGCCTCCTGTTCATCGCGAACGAGGTTGTAGATGATCACACTGAACGCGAAAGGCAAAATCGACGTGTACGGCTCTTCCAGAAAATATTCATGGAAGTACCAGTACACCGACATCGACAGCAGAAACATCGACAAGCCCAGCGCCATCGTGCGCACGAATTCGTCCTTCGTATAGCGGTAGGCGTAGCTGAGATTGCGAAACGCCGTATAAAGCAGGAAGAGAAAAATCGGGATCGAAAAAATGCCCTGCTCGGCCAACATGCGTCCGTACTCGTTGTGCACCGGTACCGACTCGGGCATGTTGCGCTGCGCAGCGACGTCCCAGCGCACCTGTCGCCAAGGCACCGGGTATTTCTGCATGAACTCCCACGAGCGGCTTTCGTACGTGCCCACGCCGATGCCCAGCAGCGGATTTTCCGTGAACGCGCCCAGGGCGTTCCACAAAAAGTACAGCCGGTCCTTGTAGACTTCGTCGTCCTCTTCGCCGAAACGCTTGCCGAGCGCGTATTTGACGTCGGCGGGGATGATCAACGCCACCGTGCCCACGAGAATGCCGAGCACGAGCAGGCCCGCGAGGCTGCCCATCAGCGCTTGCCGGCGGCGGGCGAAGAAATTGTAGAACACCACGAAAACCAGGCTCAGTGCGATGGCGATGCGCGTGAGGCTGACGAAAATACCGAAGACGAACGGCGCCAGCAGCATCAGCCAGGTGCGGCGGTGAAAGATCGTCCGCGACATAAAGCCGGCCACCATGATCGCCAGCGGCAGCATGAGATACATCGCGTAGCGCGGGCCGATCTGGAACGTCCCCGACGCGCGCCGCACGCCGCCGACCGAATAGGCGTCGACGATCGGCAGGCCGAAGGTGTGGAAGTAGTAGGCCGGGAAAAACTTGATCGACACGAAGGTCTGCAGCATCCCCAGAATCGCCTGCGCCACGCCCCAGGCCAGCAGGATCAGAAACAAGACGCGCAACTGTTCCTTGGTGCGCACGCTGACGATCAGCACCCAGCCCATCGCGATGGCCAGCAGAAAATATTTGGTGCCCAGGTACGACAATTCCAAGTCGCTGGAATTGACCAGGCTCAGCGCGCAACTGATCAGGTACAGGCCGATGGCCAGGTACGTTCGGTTGAAGCGCAGCGGTTCGCGCGCCAGCACGATCTTGACTGAATGGTACGCCACCGCGATCAAAGTCAGCACGGTGATCACCCGCAGGCTGCGACCCAGCAGGTTGAGCCAGTACAGCGGCACCAGCAGCAAGAGCGTGTAGGAAAGCAGAATCGGTTTGCGCAATAAAAAGAGCACGGCGAACAATACGACCACCGCGCCGATCGCATAGTAAGGCGACTTGGCGATGAACAGATACACCAACGCCAGCGCGGCCAGGAAAATCAACACCGCTTCGAACGCGCCGCGCGGCGTCGCCGCCATCGATTCGCCGACCCGCTGCAGGCCGCGATCGATCAGCGGTTTGCCGCTATCGCTTGATCCGTTGCTCATTTGATCAGTGTATCCCGTATTTCCCGCGGAGCCCATCCGGCGGCCGGCGCATCGTCACGCACCGCGATGATCGTCCCCGCGTCGCCGTGCCCGAGCCGATCGACCAGCGCCGCCGGCAACGTCGTTAAAACCCGCGCCCAACGGCGCCGCGCAAATTTACCCAGCCACTCGCCGAACGGCCCCGCCGCCAGGCGATTGTCCAGACTCTCCAGCCACGACGTCGCCGACGAACGATCGTACGCCGCCACCGGCCGCCAACCGCAGGTGCGCAACAACGCGCTCAGATGCGCGCGCGTGAACAACACGTAATGCCGCGGCTGATCCCAGTGCGCCCAATGCAGCCCGGCCAGGCGCGCCGCCCAGCCGTCATGGTAGACCGTCTGCACGACGAGCACGCCGCCGGGCGCCAGCAAGTCGCGCGCCGCGTGCAACAACGCCGCCGGATCCGGCAGATGTTCGACGATCGTGCGCAGCGCAATCGCGTCGAAGGGACCGGGCAACTGCGCCGCCTGCTCGGGCAACGCGCCGGTGATCACGCTCAGACCGCGCCGCCGCGCCGCTTCCGCCGTCGCCGGATGCGGCTCCAGACCGAACGCCCGCCAACCGAGCGCGGTCATCTCTTGCAGAAAATCGCCCTCGCCGCATCCGACGTCCAGCATCTTGCGCCCCTTGCCCGGCGCGGCCAACGGATTGTCGCGCCCGCGTCGTACCCAAGCGCTCCACCGCGCCGGCCACAAGGCGAACGTGCGCCGCCAGCCGATGTCGCGCGGGCCCGGACGATTCGCCGCCACCCACGCCAGCCAATCGCGCCGCCGCCGCAAGGCGCGCTCGCCGCCGGACGCACGTTTCGTTTCCCGCCGGCGCGCCGCGTAATCGTCCGGGTAATGCGCGCCGATCGCGGCGAGCGGCACGCGCGGATCCTGCCGCACCAGGCCGCAACTGGCGCAGCGCCGCAGCGAAAACAATCCGGGCTTGCCGCTCAGTCGATCCGGCACACGGTAGATCGTCGCGCCCGCTCCATCGCCGCACAGCGGGCAGGGCGACGCTTCGCGCACCATCTCGTCGTCGCCGGTTGCGTCGGCCAGTTCCTCACGTTCGAGCAGGCGCCGGTCGAAAAACAACTTGACCAGCAAAGCCAGCGCCTGCGCGCCGCGCACCAAAAAACGCGCCCAGATCGCGCCGAACACGCCCCACCAGTGGATGAAAAACGGCAGCAGCGCGATCACGCCGATCGAGCGCGCCGCGGCGGCCGCATAATAGGTGCGCTGGAAACGATCCTGGCTGATGTAGTACGTTTCCAAGTAAATAAGTATCACGGCGGCCAGCGTTGACCAGAACATCCAGATCGCATAGGGAATCGCCTCCGGATACTTGGGGAACAGCCAGCGCATCGCCGGCGCGAACAGCAGCGAGCCGACGATGCCGATGATCGTCAGTCCCGCGACCAGCGGCACAATGCGCGAAAGGAACCGCCCGGCCACCGCCGCGCCGGACACGCGCACCACGCGCGGAAACAGCAATTTGTTGAGGAACACGCCGAGGTTGCGCATCGGATCGGTCAACCGGTAAGCCAGTTCGTACGCGGCGATCGCCTCCAGGCCAAGCATGCCTGCGACGATGATGCGGTCCAGTTGCGCGCTGGTGCCGCCGACGACGCCGACCAGACTCAGGTTCCAGCCGAAGCTGTGAAACTCGTCGTCGACCTTGTCGTTGGTCAGGAACTTCCAGCGGATCAGCCCGACCGCCGCCAGGTGGCCCATCGCGCGCGCGCCCATGTTCGCGGCGAGAATCGCGATCAGCGGCCAGCCCAGCACCAGCATGACGATCGTCGACGCGGCGACGGCGGCCTGAATGACGCCGTGCAACGCCACGTAGACGCCGACGCGTTGCTTGCCGAACAACACGCCGCGGAAATCGTCCATCGCGTAAACGAAGGGAAACAGCACCGACGCCGCCAGCGCGCCGCCGGCCAGCATCGTGCGCCCGGCGAACAAAAAAACCAGCGCGATCACGAGCATCAGCGCGCTGCCGACCGCCCCGGCCGTCAAGCGCCGCCGCATGCCGACCATGAACGCGCCGTCGAAGCCGCGCGCCGACGACCGTTGAATCGCCTGCCCCACGCCGGGCAAGGTGACCATCGTCAACCACGAGGCGATCGAAACGATCAGCGCGTACCCGCCGTACACTTCCTTCGCCGCGAGGTTGGTGAAACACCAGGTCGTGGCCAGGCCGGTGGCCAACGTGATGAATTGGTCGACGAATAATAGAGAATATCCAGATAGATAATAATCCAGATCGAAGCTCAACCGTTGCGCGACGCGGCGGATCATGGCCGCACCTCGCGCCAGACGGTCTCCAGCGCCGTCGCCAGATGACCGATGTCGTGGTGCGCGCCCACGTGCGCCGCCGCGTTGGCGCCCAAGCGTTCAACCAACGCTTCGTCTTGCGCCAGGCGGTCGAGCGCCGCGGCCAGCGCCGGCACGTCGCCCGGCGGTACGAGCAGACAGTTCTCGCCGTCGACCAGCCCGTAACCCTCGGCGACCGCCCGCGTGCGCGACACGATCACCGCCTTGCCCGCGGCCATCGCCTGCAACAGGCTGATCGTCGCGCCGCTGTAATTGTTGTCGCGCACCGGCAGCACGACGAAGCGTGCGCGCTGCAACCGGGCGCGCAAATCGACGATCGGCTCGGGATTCAAGGCGACCACGTTGCGCGGCCGCGCCAATCCGCGCAGCAGGTCGGGATTGGTCACCAGTTCCAGCGTGCCGTCGTAACCGGCCGCGGCGGCGAAGAAGGTCGGCCAATCGCGGCGGTGGTCGATGCCGAAAGCCAGCGGCGGTCCGTCGGTCGTCGCGTCGCCGGCGAAAAATTCCGCCTGCACGCCGAAGGGCACGAAGCGCACTTTTTCCGGCGCAAGACCGAACAGCTTGATCAGTGCGTCGCGTTCGTCGGGCGCGTAGACGATCACGGCGGCCGCTTCGCGCAGCAGGCGACGGTACAGGCCATACACCGCGCCGACCGGCTCGCCGAAGGTTTCGGCCAGGCCGATCGACGAGTAGACCACCGGCGTGCGGAGCAATCCGAGCGCGCGCAACAGCAGCACGGGCATGCCGCTGCTGTCGGCGGTGGCGAAGATCAGATCCGCGCGGCGCATCCGGGCGCGCAGGCGCAACGCCTGTTTCAGATGAAAGCCGGTGCGCCGGCCGCCGTGCGAAAGCGCATCGTTGAGCAGCCGATAAGCGCGCGCATTCAACGACGGCGCGAACCCGTCGTCGCTGGTTTCGACCGACCAGCCGCGTTCGCGCAGCGTGCGCAGACCGTAGAGCAGCTCGTCGGGACAACGCCCCTGCTCGGCCTCCGCCAGCAGGGCGGCGCGCGGACGGTTGAAGAGCATCAACACGTGCGACACGGTCAATATCCCTCCACCACGTTGCGCAGCAAAACGACTTCGCGATCCAGCAGCCGCGTCAGATCGTACTTTTCCATCGCCGTCGCCCGCGCCCGCTCGCCGAGAGCCCGCGCGAATTGCGGATCGTCCAGCAGGCGCTCGACCGCCGCGCGAAAGGCCGCCGGTTCCGGCGCGACCAGCAGGCCGTTTTGTTCGTGCACGATCACGTCGCGAATGCCCGGCGCGTCCGCGCCCACGCACGGCAGGCCGGCGGCCATCGCCTCGACCAACGCCTTGGGGTGCCCCTCGATCAAGCTGGGCAGCACGAACAAATCGGCGCGGCGATGATACTCCGGCAGCTTTTCGTGCGGCACCGCGCCGACCAGCTCCAGCGACAGCCCGGCCCGCTGCGCCGCCTGCAGCAATTCCATTTCCTGTTCGCCCGCACCGACGCACACCAGCCGCACGCGTTCGGCCAGCGGCCCCAGCGCGGCGACGGCCAGCGGCAGGTTTTTCTGCGCGGTCAACCGCCCGACGAACAACGCGGTCGCCACCGCCGGGCGTTCGTGCGGCTGCGGCTTGAAGTGCGACAGGTCGACGCCGTTGGGAATGAAGGCGATGCGCTCCTCGCCGACGAACCGCGCCACGTGCGCGCGTAGCGTCGGTGTTGTGACGATCACCCGTTCGGCCAGCGGCAACGCAACGCGCTCGAGCCGGTCGAGCCACCAACCGTACGCGCGGCGGCCCTTGAGGCGCATGAAATCGCCGTAGCGATAACCGTAGGTCAGCACCAGCGGCGTGCCGTACAGCGCGCGGGCGATCACGGCGGGCAGCGCTGCGCCGGTCTGCATTACGCGCAGCAGGCCGATCTCGCGGAAGACGCGCCGGTGCAACAGCGGCATCAACGCGGCGTACAACGGGCCTTTCCAACGCGGCTTGCCGGGCACGAAACGCGCGCGCGCGAACATGGTGCGTCGTTCGTCGCCGTAGGTGAACACGCTGACTTGCGCGAAGGCGTCGACGTAGCGACGCAGGTAATGGTCGACGAACCGCCCGCGCTGGCCTTCGCGTTCCATCGTCGCCAGGCTGTCGCCGGAGTTGAGCAGCACGCCCAAATGCCGGCCGCGTTTTTCGGTCAGCACGCGGCGGTAGGCGTCCAGCGTTTCCCGCGCGCATTGTTCCCAGGTGAAGCGCGCGGCCGCATCGTTTCGCGCCGCTTCGCCCAAGGTCCGCCGCATTTCGTCGTCGGCGAGCAATTGCGCCAGCGCATCGGCCAGCGGTTGCGGATCGTCGATCGGCACGACCCGGCCGGTGCGCCCGTCGTCGACCACCTCGGGCAGGCTGCCGCGATCGCTGACGATCGCCGGTACGCCTACTGCGAGCGCGTCTACCACCGCCAGGCCGAAGCCTTCCATCAGGCTGGGAAAGGCGAACAGGTCCAGCGCGCGATAGAACAGCGTCTTGTCCGCCGCGTCCACGCGCCCGGCGAACACGACGCGTTCGGCCACGCCCAACTGGTGCGCCCGCGCGAGCAGATCCTCACGCAACGGACCGTCGCCGCCCAGCAGCAACACGGCCGACGGATGAGCCGACGCGATGCGCGCGAACGCGGCGAGCAGCAGCGCGACGTTCTTGCGTTCGTCGAGCCGCCCCAGGTAGCCGATCACCTGTTTGCCGTCGACGCCCCAACGCGCCTGCGCCGCGGCGCGTTCCTCTTCGGGCAACACCGCCACCGACGCGCCCTCGGCGATCACGTGCAGCTTTTCGGGCGCGACGCCGAAAACACGCTCGACATCGCGCGCGGTCGCCCGGCTGGGCACGGCGATGCCGTCGAGCCGGCGTGCGGTCCAGCCGATCACCGCATTCTCGCGCCGACGATCCGCGTCGATGTGGTGGATCACTCCCACGGTCGGGCGACGGCACAAACGCGCGGCCAGCAATGCGCCGGGGCCGAAATGATACATGTCGCCGATGCGCACCAGGTCGAAGCGCTCGCCGCGCCCGCAGCGTTGCCACAGGATCATGACGAAGAACACGAGGTTCGAGAGCAACGCGCCGAGTTTGAACGTGCGGCGCAACGGCAGGGTGCGCACTTCCCAGTGGCGGCGGGCTTGGTAGTCGGGGCGGAAGGCCAGGGGGATCAGACAGCGTACGCCCAGGTCGGCCAGGCCTTGCAGATTCTTAACATGAAAAAAACCACCGCCCATGGCGGTGTCTTCCCGCAGGCTGGTCGCCGGAGCGCAAATTCGCAAAGTCAGCTTCTCCCCTCGCCGAGCAGTTGCTTGTACAGTGCGATCAGCATATCCAACTGACGCTCGCCGCTCAACGCTTCCGTCAAATGTTGCCGGCCCGCCTCGCCCAGACGGCGCGCCAACGGCGGATCGGCCAAGAGACGGTTGACGGCCTCGGCGAACGCGGGCGCGTGACGGCGCGGCACGATGTAGCCGGTCATGCCCTCGACGACCTGCTCCGGATTGCCGCCGGCGTGCGTGGCGACGACGGGCTTGCCCGCGTGCATCGCCTCGAGCGCCACGCGGCTGTAGGGCTCGGGCCAGCGCGAGGGCAACGCGACCACGTCGGCCAGACGATACAGTCCGATGACGTCCGCGTGCGGCAGGCCGCCGGTGAAGATCACGCGTTCGGCCGGTTCGGGTTTCAGCGCGGATTCGGTGCGTCCGGCGACGACCAGTTGCGCCTGCGGATGCGCCTTGGCGATCAGCGGCCAAGCTTCACTCAACTCTTGCGCGCCCTTGCCCAGCGACCAGCGCCCGACGAACAACACCACCGGCCCGTCCAGCCCGTAGCGATCGCGCACCTGCGCGGCGGTCGCACCTTCCTCATCGACGGCAGGCAGATTGTGAATGACCGCGCTGCGGCGGCCCTGCAGGTTGGCCGCGTTGTAGATCATTCGCGTGGCGTCGGAAACGAAGATCGTCGCGTCGGCGTCGCGCAACGTCGCCGCCTGCCGACGTCGCGCCCGCCATTCCAACTCGCGGCGCACGCGGTGGCGCACGCGGCCCATCAGGCCGAGGCGATAGCCGTATTCGTCCAGATACTCGCGCGTGCAGGCGTTGAATTTTTTCCGCCCGCAGTACATCGGCGGCAGATAGTCGCGGTGCAAACACAGCGCCACCGGACACAGCGCGCGGTAATCGCGGATCGTCAACGCCAGCGGCTTGCCCTGCGCCCGCGCCGCTTCGCGGCCGGCCACGAGAATCCCCAGGCCCTGTACGTGGTAGATGTCCGGCTCGACTCCGGACGCCAGCAGCGCGCGCGCCAGGTAACGCTCGGTGCGCCGCGCGCCGAAGACGTAACTGGGAAAGGCCTGCGGCGGGCCGCTCATTTTGCGGTCGAAGGGCAGACGCACGACGCGGATGCGGTCGTTAATCAGTTCGGCGTCCACCCGCTCGGCTTCAGCGCGCGTGGCTTCGTCGGCCAGATCGGTGGTGATGACGGTGACGTGCAGATTGCGCAAGGCCAGCGCGCGCGCCAGGTGCAGGGTGGACCATTCCGCGCCGCCGGGCGCGTGCGGAACGAAGTATTCGTGCAGCAAGGCCACGTGCATCATGCCGACGCCTTTCGCGCCACCAGCCGCCAGCCGGTGGAGTCGTCCGGGCGGGCCAATGCCGCTCGCCGTTTGCGGTCGGCCAGCCGGGCGTAGAGTCGCAACGAGCAGGCCCCGAGCAAATCGTACCACGGCGCGAGCGGCGTATCGAGCACAATCGGCTCCTCGCGCACGACGGTAAAACCGGCCGCGGCAAGCGTTTCACGCAGGCCCGCGCGGGTGTATTCGACCCGGTGGGTCGGGTCGGCGAACGAATCCAGCCCGGCCGCACGATAGCGTTTTTTCCAGGTCGTTTCGGCGTTGGGGGCGGTGAGCAGCAACAGGCCGTCGGCGCGCAGCACGCGGTCGATTTCGGCGAGCAGATGGTTCGGGTCGCGCAGATGCTCGATGACGTCGAAAGCCAGCACGCGGTCGCAAGAGGCGTCGGCGACCGGGAACGTCTCGTCCGCGCCGGCGCGCAGAACCAGCGCGCGTTGCGCCCGTTGTTCGTCCAGCACGTAGCGCGCGTGGGCCAACGCCCGGCGGTCGATGTCGAAGCCGATCACGCGCAGGCCCTGTTTGGCCGCGAAGGCCGTGTGCGCGCCGACGTTGCAGCCGACATCAAGGGCGACGGTTCCGCCGGCCAGTTCGTCGGAGTACCAATAATGATCGCGCCCTTCCGGCAGCAGATGCTTGGGGTGAATCGGCCGCGCGTGTTTGCGCGTGAGCCGGACCACTTGCGGCGCGAGCCGACCGGCGAGCGATCCGCCCAGGCGCAGCAGGCGCAGGCCCCAGCGTTTGAGCAGCGCCGGCGCGGCCCACCCGCGTTCAGATCGGAAGAGCACACGTCTGAACTCCA
>CALBTQ010000009.1 GCA_937967875.1 uncultured Pseudomonadota bacterium | reverse complement strand
CCACCGAGATCTACACTCTTTCCCTACACGACGCTCTTCCGATCTAGTCGGTCGAAGAATCGTCGTCCTGTTCCGTAGCCTCGTCATCATCATCGGTTACTTTGTCGTTGTCATCGTCGACAACCGGCTCGTCGGCGGCGACGGTCAACGGAACCTGCAGATGATTGGATTCGGCTCCGCACCAGTCGCGGACGAAAACGGTCAAGCCATGTTCGCCCGCCGGCAAGTCCAGCGGCAAGATAATTTTGTGCGCCGTCGTGACCGAAATGACGCCGTCGAGTTCGGTGACCGGCCGCGCATAACGCTCAGCCGGCTGATCGTCAACGGCATACCACAACTCGCCGCCCGCCAGGTTGGCTTGCGCGTCGGCATAGGTAAAGTAAACGACGACGCCCTCGCTGTCGGTCGTCGCGGTCAAACCGTCGATCGCCGGCGGTTCGTTGGCCGCGCACAGCGCGTCGGCATCGATGAAAAGCTGCGTCAACTGCCCGCCGAACAACGCTTGATCCCAGGCGATGTTTACATAGCCGTTTTCGCCCCACTGTGTGCCGCGCGCGTCCTTACAGATCCAATATTGTTCTTCAGCGTCATAACCGACGATCAACACGTCATGCACGCCGAGCAAGGCGCCGCTTTCGTGCCGGTAGATGCCGCCATTGTAATTTAGATAATCGCCGTACAGCAGCTTGCTCACGACGATCGGCCCGTCAAGCAGCGCGTCCATCAGATAGATCGGCGACGGGTAGGAAAGCAGGCTTTGCGCCACCGGTTTAATTGCGCGGGCGCTGAAATCCCGGCAGCGGTATTCGCAGGTCGCCGTCTCGTCGTCATACACCAGACAGGCTTCGTCGGCCACGCCTTCGGCGAACAATTCAGCGATCACCTCGTCCGGCGACGACGGCCGCAGGCAGTGGCCGCCGCTGCAAAGCAACGCCTGGTATTCGGACAGGTCCGGTTCGATGAAATCGTTACCGACGGCGATTTTGATCATCGCTTCCATCATGGCCACATAGGCAAAGACGGCGCCCGTCGCGCATTCGCCCTTATCTTTGACGGCGGTTAGGTAGTTGCGTCCATCGACGTCGCGCCAATCGAAATGCATCGGCCACTCGTCCGCCAAAACGGACAAAGCGGAGGTCAATAAACAAATCAGAACGATCATTATTATCGAAGCATGATGCCGCATGATTTTCCAACCTTTGCTGAATGAATGGCTTTTTGGCCGCAAAGCGATAACGGATTGTAAATACGCCGACAGCATTAAGGCTTTGTTCGACATCGAATAAATTCTCGTTGTAGGATTGTTTGCCTTTGATGAAAAAAAAAAGGCCGACGGGCGGCAATCCCATCGGCCACGATCGGGGAAGATCTCGCTAGAAAGTAAGACCGGCTTGCACGGTCACGCTGTCGTTGTTGATTTCGGGCATGCCTTCCAGTTCGGCGCGCATGATGTAGTTGGCCATCAGTTTGGCGCGGTGACGGCTCGCAGCGTGCCAGGTCAGGCCGAAGGTCGTGTTGGCCAGCCGCCGCTGGTCCATCACGTCCGAGAGTAGGTCGAGCGTGTATTCCTCGTAGCGGGCCGCCGCTTCCACGTCGATCCACTTGATGAAATAGCCGCCCTGCACGAACCAGCCTTCGGTTTCCCAATCGTCGGCGTATTGTTCGGCGCTGACGGTCTCGGCCAAATCCGGCTCGTAGGTCGTGTGGATCAACTCACCGAGCACCGATACGCCGAACCAGCGCGCTTCCGCATCCACGCCCCAGGCTTTGACGACGCGGTCGATGTCGTTGTTTTGCAGATAGCTTGCGCCCAGCGAAATTTGCGGCCCGGTCGGCTCGGGCATCTTCGCCAGCATTTGGTTGGGGAAATACGCGGGCTGCAGATCGCCCTCGCCGTCACGCAACGGATTGAGCAGGTCGATGCGCACGCGCCCGACGTACAAAAGGTTGTCGTTGTTGTCGGCGGCATAGACCTTATTGCCCTGACCGTTAAACGCGCCGCCGCTCAGCGAGAGGCGCACCAGATCCAGACGGAAGTTGAAGTCCATGTCCAGCGTCGCGCCGACATCGTAACGAATCGGCATTTCCTCGACGACCATGGCGCGGTCGATCAACTGCAGCTTGCTCGTCGAAGTCAGACTCTGACGTGAGAAGGGGATTTTCATCGCGCCGGCTCGCCCGCCGAACCGCGGCACCAGATCGGAAGAGCACACGTCTGAACTCCAGTCACCGAATACGACATCG
>CALBTQ010000008.1 GCA_937967875.1 uncultured Pseudomonadota bacterium | reverse complement strand
ATCGTATTCGGTGACTGGAGTTCAGACGTGTGCTCTTCCGATCTATTTGCTGGACCACATTTCCATCGGCGTGGAGGATGGGCGGGAGCTTCGAATCAAGCGTGTACAGATCGTGCTTAACGACATTGTCATTTGCAACACGTTGTTTGCGTCTCCTTATTACCGTCTGACCACCAATAAGCCATTGGACTTGTCGGATGAAATCCGCCAGGAACGTCTGCGAATTTTGTCGCAATACACATCCTCAAAAAATAAAATTCTCCAGGTAGCCGCCCTGGAAATCGGTAAGTCCTGGCACCCGAAATATGGCGGATATTGGCGTTGTTACCGAGTTTGGATTCCCGACCAGGTGGAGGCGCAAGATCCTGAGACCATTTCTTTGCACCATCTGCATGAACCGGTTGATTATAATGAGTTGTCTCTGGTAGATCATCGACAGCCGGTAGATTATCATTCTCTATCACTCCAGCAGAAAGCTGTTGTGCCGATGGATGAACTCCGATTGGGGGGTGTGCCGGTTGAAAATCCTCACTTAATCGATTTTGGTGAAAAGCCCTGCCAATGGTGTTCGGAATTTTCATCATGGGCAATTCGGCAGGCGACTAATTTGGATACGCCACAATTGACACGATGGGGAAAGAGACATAATGATGAATTTTATCCAGAATTTCTTATTTATAAAAAGGGTTTTCAATCATGGGATATGGCAAGATACTTTATTGGAAGGGGATTTAGCACAAAAGTAAAAAGTCGGAAAAGGAATCGGTTTATAACGCCAAATACAATTACGACTCTTTGGGATTATGATCGCGAAATACAGGGAAATGTCGATGAGAAGTATTTAAAATATGATTTTGTGGGAGAAATAGTGCCATCAATTTTTTCTGATGAATATAATAACGCTCGAGGCTGGACCGGAAATAATCGAGTTATATTAACCTGGCGTGAAAGAAATCCAGCTTTTTGCTCATATACTCATCTGCCTCAAAAGGTTAAACCTGGGTTCTATGTAAAATTGAAACGTGGATTAAATTCGGCTTCCGGATTAGAAGATGAAGAGATATCCGGTCACAGCACGTTGTTTGTCGGCTGGACTCATTGGAATAGCGGCAACGGCAACAATGGAAAGTGGGAAGAGGGATTTCGGGCCGCAAATTCCTTCAATTATTTCTGGGGTTTGGGTGGAAATCAAAATGGAGGTCGTGTAACTATCGATCGCTACAGCATTTCCAAGAATTCTTCATCGGCCGACATTTATTGGAAGGCCAGTCCGAGTGCGACCGGATACTATGGCTATCAAGACGGATTTGGCGACACATCGGATCTGCCTGGGCGTTTGGCTGGGGTAACCCTAAAACATAGATGAAATGTGGAATTAACCGATGAAAATACGACTCATTTTAGCCATGCTTTTTCCTATGATCTTATTGATCGCCGTCTCCGACCAGGACGAATTCGGTCTGGAGGTAACAAAATACACACCTGGCGGCTCGGTGGAGTAGAAAAATATTTATGAAGACGCCAAGGGCGAAACGGTGTTGGTCGACCGTAACGACGACATCATCATTTCCGGGTTGTACAAGCTGGATGGCGAGGGAAACGTTGTTTGGCGGCACGATATTGCTCATTATAATTTGATTCTCGATGCGGAGAATAATCTGTATTTGGATAATTTCTATTTCGATTTGGTGAAAATCGACGAAAATGGAAGCGTGCAGTGGTCGCATAAGTATGAGAATTTGTATGTAAATATTCTGCAGGTTGATCAAGAGAATAATGTACTGTTGTTGGCGTCAAATGAAATCGATTACGAAACGATTAATAGTTATCTTGTAAAATATAACTCACAAGGAGAAATGTTGTGGAAAAAGTCATTTTCCTATGAACAATTTCATCCGGGTTACATCCAGCAGTTTGTTGGAACTGATATAGAAAAAAGCATTATTGTTATCGGAATGAATGGAGATGATGAATACAATTACCTTAACACCTTCATTTCCAAGTTAAATCAATCTGGAAATACAATCTGGGCAAATTATTACGACTATTTATATGCAAACGCGATTGTGACTAAAACAGGTGAAAGTATTTTAGACCTGGGAACTACTATCTTCTGTGTGGATGCTAATGGCAGTGAATTATGGAGTGTCGCATTTAGCGAAAGTACGAATCACTTATTAGCTCCTCAAGATATAAATATTGACAATCAGGGCAACATTGTTTCGCTTTACATCGAACCCTGGCGCGACACTTATGATAACGAGGTATTCGTCGTCAAATACTCGCCGGACGGCGAGGAATTGTGGTCGGCGTCGCTCAACCGGGCCAGCGACAATATGTACAATTTGCGGATCGACGCGGACGACAACATCATCATCGGCGGCACCTCCTGCACATGGCACGATTGCCAATGCATGACGGTCAAGTACACAGCCCAAGGCGCCAAGAAATGGACCAAGTTCAATCGCACCGGCTACGGCGAGGAAAGCTGCGGCCTGGACGTGGACAGTGAGGGCCACGTGATTGTCGGCGCTCTCCTCGGCGTCAAATATGAAAAAGAAGAAGATGACGACGAACCCGGCTGCGGATGTTTCTAGCCTTACTCCCTACGGCAGTTCGGCGAGCCAGGCGGCGAAGAGTTTTTCCATGATCGGCGTCGGCGTGCCGAAGGCGCAATAGCCGGCGGAGAGGGTCAGCGTGTCGCCGTAGCCGCTGACGCCAGGACCGATCGTCGGTGGGTAGAGCAGCGGCGGCAGCAAAAACGCCCGCAGTGCGCGTTCGTTGGCGAAGGACAGCCGCGCCGGATCGATCGCGCCCATGTTGGTCAGCGTCGGCGGAAAGGCGTTCTCCTTGTTAAAACCTTCCATCATCTCGGTGTACATGATGCGGTTGAGCGCCAGCGGCGACACGGCGCGCAGCAGCGCGAGAAACGGCATCATCGACAGGCCCAGCGGCCCTTCTTTCAGTTGCTGCATCGTCGCGCCGACCAGCCGCGCGGTCGCGTCGAGATCGTCGCCCGCGTCCGTGCCGAAATTGGCGTACACCCAGCCGGACAGATTGTCGATCGTCGGCGGCGCGTCGGCGGGCAGGTAGCGGCGCAGATCGACCGTGCCGATAATCCGCAGCAGGTGCGCTTGATCGTCCGGCGGCGTTTGCGTCAGCGCGCGCAGAAACGCAGCGACGAGCACGTCGTTGATCGTCAGGGCGCGCTCGCGGGCCCAGGCCTGCAGGGCGGCGAAATGCGCGGGCTCGACGTGCCGCACGATAAACCGCCGCTCGTCGTGCGCGGCGAGTTTCCCGGGCGGGTTGAACGGCGTCGGGCTCGGCGGATTGGCTTTCCCTTCGCGCCACATGCGCCGCAGCGCGCCGCGTTTGACGCCCCGGCCGATCGACATGGTGATGCGATGCAGGCCGCGCGGCGCGCCATTGACCGGCGGACGGTAGTGCGGATCGTCCGCCAGCCGCCGGTAAATGTCGGCGAGCAGATAGGCGTAATGCTTCACCCCACCGGCGTCGGTGAGAAAGTGCGAGAGTTTCAACAGCAGCGTGTCGCCCGCGCCGCGCAACAGCAGCGCCTGCACCTGTGGCCCGCCGAGGTGATCCATCGGCTCCAGGAAAAACCGGTGCGCTTCGGGCGGCTCGTCGCCGGCTTGCTCGACGGGCAGGGGGAATGTCGCGAGCGGCCGCTCCGGCGGTTCCCAATGGGCGCGCCACCACGTGGGCGCCAGGCGCGCGGCGAGCAGCGGCTCGGCGTGCAACGTCAGGCGTAGCGCGTCGGCCAGCCGCGTTTCGTCCAGCCGCTCGGCGAAGGCGAGCACCAAGCCGATGTGCCATTCGCCGACGGCGCTCATGGCGTACAGCGTTTCGTCCAGCAGCGTCGCGCGAATGCGGGTCATGATAACTCCCGATGAGGTTGCGCTCATTGTGCGTGACGCCGCGCGTCTTGGCAAACGGCGGCGGATCGTTATACTGACCGAAAGGCTTCGCTCACGGGTCGGGCGACGGAAGGAAAATGAAAAAGACGATAGCGCTGCTCCTGCTCCTGTTGTTGATGATGGAGGTCGGTTGCGGTGACGACGATGACGATGCCGCGCGGGTCGACGGCGACGACGACGCGCCGTACGTCGACGACGACGATGACGACGATAACGACACCGGCGACGATGACGACGACGATACGCTCGACGACGACACGCTCGACGACGATGACGACACCGTCGACGACGATGACGACGACACCGCGCCCCCGGCCGATTCCACGCCCTCGTTCAACTTCGGCATCGTCCACTTCCATTATTACGGCGACCTGGGCGGCTACAACGGCCAGACCTTCAAAGACGATCAGACCTGGGCGGCGGCGAACGTCGAACTGGGGATCATCGGCTACACCGACGACCCGATGCGCCAGACGTGGGCGGAGCTGCAGGACAATCAGCCGCGCGGCACGTGGCTGCGCTGGCAGGTGGCGCATCTGTTCCAGACTTTCGAAACCGCCGGCACCTGCGCCGATCCGCAACAGGGCGAGCCGGATCAATCTTTCGCCGAAAATTCGGCGCTGTTCGCGCAGTTCCTCGCCGATCATCCCGAGCATGGCGACGGCGAAAGCTGCTATCTGCATGTGCGCCATGACGGCGTCATCCGCGCCCGCTGGCACGCCGCCGAGTGCGACGTGCTGCTGGACCAAACCGGCTACGAAGATTCGGCCGGCGGCAATATGGCCGACGCGCGCCTGCACAGCCTGGTGTGGGACGAATACAGTTGGCTGCTGAACGTGTCCGGCCAGTGCGCGCGCGATTACACTGCCTGGAAGGTGCTGCGGCAGATCGAGGTGGACGGCTTCGGCGGCGCGGGCTTCGACAACCTGGGCGGATATCTCGAAGACGGCTACTACCTGCCGGAGTTCGTCGACGCCGTCGACGTGATGGAAATTGCCGACGACGTCGAGAACAACATCACCCTGCTCAACACGTGGTACATCGGCGCGATCGACGATCTGCTGCGCCACGTCGCCGTGACGGTCAACCAGACGCACCCGGAGGCGCGCTTCGTGTTCAACGGCGGCAGCTACTGCAACTGGGACGGCGCGCACGCGATGCTCACGCAGATGGCGCACGCGAACGTGGGCATCTGGTGCGAGAACGCGCTGCAGTACCCCACCTGGGGCAACCAGGATACGGCCGACCGCCTGCGCAACCTGAACGCGCTGTCGGATGAACTGGCCGCGGCGGACAGCTTTCTGGCGCTGGAGACGTTCTACGGCAACGGCAGCGACGATCCTTCTCCGGCCGAGGTGCTGTATTACCTCGCGGCGCATTACGCGTTCAAAAACGACGATGACGTGCTGGCGCTCAAGCCCGATTGGAATCCGTACTCGCCGCTGGCCGAGGTGCTGTGGTTCGACGTGTTCGGCGTCGATCTGGGCGCGCCGGTTGCGGCGGTCGACGAGCAGGCCGACGGCGTGTTCGTGCGCGATTACGCCAACGAAACGAGCGGAACGCAAACGCGGGTGATCGTGCGCGTCGACGGCGACGCCGCGCCGATCGACTACGACCTGGGCGGCGACTTCTGCCGCCTGGAGGCTGACAGCGACCTCACGCCGGTCGGCGGCACGATTTCGCTGGCCGTGGGCGACGGCCTGTTGCTGCTGGCCGACGGCGTGGGCGGCGTGTCCTGCGCAGATTAGAAATCCTGGTGCGTAAACAAGGAAAAAGGCGTATTGGCTATTTGGGTATGAAAAACGATCGTTCGTTTTTCGTGGTCGATAAGACTGATAAATTCTTGCGTGGCATCGCCGATCGCTTTTTTCAACATTTCATTGCCGCCGAGGTTTGTTCCAATTGTTTCCGGATGACTGGAGCCGATGATCTGCTTATTACGGTCGAGCAAGACCATCGATAATTGTTGATCAGCAGGATAGTGTTTTTGTGTTTCAGATAATATGTTGCATAATAATAGTTTTTCCGTATCCAGCACGATGTCCAGAATGCCGATGAAATTTCCTGATTTGTCGAAACGTGGCGCGGCCAGCACCACGATTTTATTTTCCCGATTTCCAGAGTCGAAACAATCGGAGATGACAAAATTCCCTGTTTTCTTTGCGTCTTTAAAGTATTGACGATGGTTTTAGGGCGGTCCGCCGATGATGTCGATCGGATGGGAAGCCAGCACGACGCCGTTTTCGTCCAGCGAATAAATCCCGCCGGTAAACGCCGGGAAAAGGGATTGAATGTTCTTAATTGCTTTCTGATGTTTCATGGCATTATTATTTCGAAACTCGGGCCAGGCAGCGATCGCTGTGATCAACTGCTGTTGTATGGCGAACCAATTGGCGACGGCTTCAGCGCAGATCTTCACCTGACATTCAAGCAACAGACTTTGTTCGGCAGACATGCGCCGGGTGCGAATTTCCTCGATCGTCTTGCGTAAAATTGTGCCTAGCAGGCGCAGACCTTTATCAGTTTGGCTGTATTCGATACAGCGAAAATGACGCAGATCAAAGGGGACGTCTGCTATTTTTTGAGTAATAATAATCACATCATCTTTCAACGCATGGCTGAGGCCCAGTTCGTAGAGAACGTTTGGGTTCAACGAGGTCAAATCGGCGATGACAAACTCTGCGGTAGCGATGTTATACATAATATCTTGGATAATCTCTTTATTGTCGCTGAGATCGTCGGCACGAACTGCGGTGATTGGCGATTCCATTTTATCCAAAGAAAGAACAATGGAATCGTAAACCGGTTGGTATGCAGGTTTAAACGGCATTAAAATGAAACAGGTGTTTTGGTTGACGTCATAATGATTGATAGAAAAATAAGTTTTAGGATAAAAAGACATCTTCATCGTGGTTATCCCTGCGTAAAGGTATAAGTTAATTGGCGAATAATAATTATCTTTTCGTTCAGTGTCAAACTTACTACAAATCCTTCGTCGGCATTAAAGTAGATAGGCAGGCATTTTTCCGACTGAGCCGTGGTTGCCCTTTCTGCGATTATTCGCGATAATGAATTCATCCAAATTGTCTGGGAGCCGCTGTATGGAACGCCGGTTGCGCCTTGCCGTTCTTCCGCTCGTTGCGTTGTTTGTCGCGCTGCCCGCCGTCGCCGAGGCGAACGAGTTGACCTCGCCCGAATCGTGGTTCGCCCTAGATCGGAAGAGCGTCGG
>CALBTQ010000007.1 GCA_937967875.1 uncultured Pseudomonadota bacterium | reverse complement strand
ACACATTTCGCAATAGCCGAAGCGCACGCCGTCCGACCAACAGCCGGTGCCATTGACGGCTTGCGGCGGAATGTTCACGCCGTACTGTTTGGACCACATGGCGGCGGTTTCCGCGCGTTTGGCGTCGTCGTCGGCCTGGGTGGCCAAGTAGGCCGGACACTCGGTGCAGGTCAATCCGCAATAAGCGATGATCGGTTCCATGGTTGCTCTCCGTGGTTAGGGAGTCGCCAGCATAGACCATTTGCCGATGCCCGGCCAGATCGCCGAATTCAGGTCAGGCGGGGACGTTCATCCCGGCGGGAAACGAGAAAATCCTTTACGTGATATGGCAGATTTTCCGTGAGCTTGTAAAACAGCTTGCCCAGCGCCAGGTCATAGCGGCGTAACAGACTTCCGCCGGTCAGCCGTCCCAGTTGGGCGGCCACCGTCCACCAGATAAACTTCATGGTATGCGGCGGCCGCAGTGCAAGCGTAAAATCGTCCGGATCGCCCGAGCCGTCGGTCCGAGTATGTGGAAAATCAGGCCAGTAATAACTTCCATCCTGCAAACAACAACCGGTGGCGTGCACGATTTGTGATATAGCTTGTCGATAAGCCGGATATTGCCGCCAGTAGATTTTGCTGTAGACCAACATGGGTGCGTAGTGATCGTATTGCCGCAGCAGGCGCATGCGGTCGATCAACAGCGCCGGGGCGACCGGCTCGGGCGAGGTCGTGTGATGATTGTCGATGGAAAAAGCGATCCGACCCCCGGCAAACGATTCGAGCAACATCGACAATTGTTCACGCGTGGGCAGCGTGGCCAATTCCATGTACAGCGCCAGGCGCGAGCGGCGGCGCAAGACCGTCGCGGCGTAGTCACCGGGCGTCAGGGTCAGAAAATCGTGGTAGCAATTGATGAAGCGATATTGGGAGTCGCCTTCGAGCCGCGCCAGATCATCGGCCACGGCCTCGGGCGGACGAATCACGCTGTCGCGACCGAACAACTCCCGTTGCTTGTCTTGCGAGCCGGCGCAAACCGGACAAAGCCGGGGGCAACCGCGAAAGGGAACCAACCACGGATGCACGGCCACCGGCCAGTAAGTGTGACCGCGATGAAAGCGTCGGATGTCGTTCTGCAAGGACGGGAAAAATGAGATATCCAAATAATCGTTGATCGCGAGATCCGGTTCGCTCACGTGCCAGGACCAGGGCGTAACCAGGCCATTGCGGCCCACGACGTTGGGCACGCGGTCGACCCGCTCCCCGGCCAGCAACGCGGTTACCAGGTCGGCCAGCGGCTTTTCACCGTCGCCGCGCACGACGTAATCAAAGCCGATTTCGTCGACCAATTGCCGGGCGAACAGCGAGGCGGTCAAACCGCCGGCGATCAAAACCAGTGAAGGCTTCCACTGGCGCAGGCGACGCGCCAGGGCGGCCGCGCCCGGCAAATTGAGATACCAGTGCACGGACACAATGACGATTTCGACGCCGCGCAGGCGCTCATCGGTCAACTCATTTTCATAATAACCTCTCACCGGCGTCGAGAGGCGGTTGATCACCGCCGGCAACGACAACGGCAGGAGGCAGCGGTACATCATGCCGGTAGGCGGAAGAACGAACAGCACGCGGGGGGAAGCGTGGTTGGCGGTCATGAGCACGTCGAGTTTTCGTTGAACGGCCGGCGTGATCGAGACGACGCAAAGCAATACGTTCGTTTCATCGAGGCTCCTTAAACACCCGGTTACGGGGCGTTTTCACCATTCCATAAAACCGTTGAGCTGACAAGACACGGGCGTGCTACACCTTGGCCATCCAACCTTTTTTCGTGCGCGAGAAGCCGTCGAGCAGGAAGCGGACGAACTTCGATTTGAGCTGTTCGCGCGCCAGCAGTTGCTTGGCCGGCGGCAGATTGAGCAGCGCGCCGAAGAACGTGTTGAGCGCGCGGTGCGTGATCTTGCCCTGATGATCAAACAGCAGATGCTGCAGCTTGCCGTGCTCGATCGCCTGGAGCATGAGCTTCTCCATCGTCGAGACCGGCGTGTGCACGCGCTCGCCGATCGGCTGCAGGCGCAGCGCGTCGAAGCGGCATTGGCGATGGCAGACGCCGCAGCCCAGGCAGTTCGCCGCGTGCACCACCGCGCGCTTCTTGCGCTTGGGCGCGCGCTCGGAGGGCGTCGCGTCGACCAGCTCGATCGCGTCCACCGGGCATTTCGTCACGCACTTGCCGCAGCCGGTGCAACCGTCCTCGTCGATCGCGGCGACGTAGTTGGAGGTGATCACCTGCGCCTCGGTGGGAAACATGCGGAAGCCCGCCATCATTTCGCAGCAGCATTTGCAGCAATTGCAAATGAACGTCGGCCGGCGCTGCACGTTGTCGCCCATCTGCACCGTGTCCATCTCGCGGGCGCGCACGAGAATGTCCATCGCCTCGGCCTTCTCGATGCGCCGCGCCATGCCGTTGCGCGCCAGGTACGTTGCGCCCATGCCCAGGCTCAGGCAGATCTCCATGGGATCGTTGCACGGTTCGCCCAGGTGCTCTTTGACGTGGCGGCAGTGGCACAGCGAGACGGCCCATTCGCCCGCGCTCTCGATATAGTGCGTCGCCTTTTCGTAATCGAGCACCTCGCTGTAGACCTCGGGCGTAAGCGCATCCTCGTGCACCAGCGGCTTGGCGAGGTAGGTTTCGCCCTTGAGCAGCTCGTAGGCATAAAGCCGTTGCGGATCCTCGTGCAGGTATTCATACAGCAGCTCGGACACCTTTTTCTGATCGACCTCCGGCCGCACGCGCATCATGGTGAATTCGAAAAAGCCGATCAACGGCGGATTGAGATAGTAGTAAACGTCGCCGCGCGGGTGCGGGAAATCGACGACCAGGCCCTTGGGCGCAAGCCCGGCGAGGATGGCGGCGACGCGCGTTTCGTCCATGCCCGCCCGGGCGGCGATGACGCGCGCGGGCGCCAACTGCAGCGGCATCGCCGCGGCGACCCGGCATTCCTCTTCGGTGAACAGTTCGTGCAGGATGCCGAAAAACGCCTGGTGTTCCGGCGGCCCGAGGGGATTTTTCTCCAGCCGCTGCTGCAACGCGAGATAGTGGCCTTTGCCGCTGAGGTGACCCATCTTCATTCTCCGCAAGTGTCGCTTGTCTGGTCGCAGGTGTGCATGCCGGGATGTGCGGCGGAGTGTAGCCGAAAAAACGGTCTTTGTCTGTAGCGCGTCACGGCCTCACGGCGTGACCGTGGTCGTAAGCGTGCCCGTAGCGCTGGTGTTGGCGAAGCCGTCGTCGAAGGTCGCGCTATCCACGGCGATCGTGTGCGACTGCCCGGCCTGAATGACGTCGGTCGCGCCCGTGAGCATCCGCGTTTCGTCGTCGAAGGTCAGCGTCACGGTCGCCTTGGCGCCGTCGCTCAGAGCGACCGTCGCGGTCGCCGCGCCCTGCGAGACGATCGCTGGATTGGCGCCGCCCGCGTAGGGGCTGCGCATGCGCCAGCCGGTCGGGTGCGCCGGGTAAGCCGCGCGCACGGCAATGACGATTTGATCGCCGTCGACCTGCGCGCTCAGATCCGACAGGGTCACCGAAGCGGCCTCGTTCATGGTGAACGGGTTGCTGACGACCTCGTACGGCTCCGGACCGTCTTCGGTTTGCGCCGCGCCCGCGACCTTGAACCGCAGCACGCCGGCCGGATCGTCCCAGTTCGTCTCCCACTCGACGCTGTACAAAAAGTCGCGCGACTCGCGCGGCAGGTTGCCCAGGTACGGCGGTGTGGGATCGAGGATGACCTTCATCTCCCACCCCTTGTCGGTGTAGGGCGCGCCGTTGCGCCGGGTCAGGTCGATCCAGTCCGCGCCGTCGCGCCGTTGCAACGTCACAGTGAAGTTATCCACGCCGGGATGCCCGCCGTGCCAGGCAAAGAAGATCGTATCAAAGCGCGACGCCGTCGCGACCGGCTGCGTCTCGACGACGCCGAGGTTTTCCGACAACTCCGCCGCCACCGGATCCTCCTCGATGCGGTAGGCGTTGGGTTCCGGATCCTCGTAGGTCGGCGGATAATTGTCGACCAGTTCGACGGCCATGCGGCCCACTTCCTCGGTCAACCAGCGGCCGAAACGCCAGCCGAACAAGGAGCCTTCGACCTCGAAACCGCCCTGCCACCAATCCCAATCCTGGGTCATGTAGAAAATGTAGTTTTGCGCATAACCCAACGTGTTGATCTTTTCGAAGGGCACGCCGATTTCCGCGGCGATTTGCTCGCGCGCATCCACCGCCAGGTGCGCGGTGATTTCGCCGGGCGCGGTGAAGAAGTACGTATCGGCGATCTGCGCCACGGTGACCGGCGACTGCGCCAGGTACTTGATCGCGCCGTCGAAGATCGGCCAGTCGAGGTTGACCGCGCAACCCAGGTGGCCGTCGACCAGCGTGGTTTCGGGATCGTCGCAATCCACGATGCTGCCGAACACGGCCGGGGCCATCACGCTGCATTCCAGCGCGCCGCGCTCGAATTCCTGGAACCGGCCGTACAGATTGTAGAAGCCGAATTCGCCGTCCTGATAGCCGAGCGTTTCGCGGTTGTGCAAATAGCGCCGGGTAAGGATGCGCATTTCCGGTTCGTCGGTGAGCACGATTTCCTGCTGAATCTCGCGGACGATCCGGGCGATCCAGTAGCCGAGGTACTGCGGAATTTCTTCTTTGTGATGGCCTTCGTCGCTGCTGCGGCGCGGGGTGGCGTCGCCGGCCGGGCCCTGGAAGTACATCGCGACGACCGGATAATCGTACAGCGCCTCGATGCCGCGCTCGACGCCGTCGGGCGCATCGCCGGTCATGTAATTTTCCTCGAAGACCACGCCGTGCATCGCCATGCCGGTCAGCACGGCCAGCGTCTTGCCGTCGAGGTCTTCGATCTGCCCGACCCACAGCCTATTTTCGAGAAAATCGCCGGGGCCGTTTTCGCAGCGGCGGTCGGTGGCGAAGCGATAAGTGGGATCGAACTGCTCACGCGCGCCGAAGCCGATTTTCGCCGGCTGCATGTTATTCATCGCGGCCATGATCACGTTGGCGATCGAGACGGCCAGGCGGTCGGTGATTTCCTGATTGTAGGTGTCCATGCCGATGAAGCCGACCAGATCGGGAGTGACGAAAAAGCGCGCCGGGCCCGAGTGCGTATGCGTGCCGCTGATGATCAACGTGCGGTCGAGGTCCACGCCGGTGGTCTCGCGGATGATGTTGACGATCATCGTGCGCATCGTTTCGGTGGGCCAGGGCATCGAACCTTTGACGAAGACGATGCGCTGATCGTTCATCATCAGGGACACGGCTTTGACGTTGGGCCGGTCGTGATAGCCGATCGAGCCGCCCATCAGTTGGCTGTAGGGCGTTTTCGGCCCTTTGCGCGCGCCGAAGCCGCCCATGGTCAGGCCGATGGGCGCGTCGAGATAACCGTCGGCCACGCCGGCCATGAGGCTGTCGGCGAAGGTGTCGTCGTCGTCATCGTCAACCGTATCGTCATCCGGGGTGGCGTCGTCATCGGTGTCGTTGTCGTCGTCGTCCACGCCGGTATCGTCGTCATCGTCGATGGCGTCGTCATCGGTCTCGGCCTGATCGTCGTTGTCGTCGTCATCGTCGCCGCCGCACGACCAGGCGAACGCCACCACCAGGATAAGCGCAAATATCCACAAAAAACTCTTAGGTTTCATCATCGATCCTCCCGCCTGAATTGTAGGAGGAAGGGGCCGGCGCAACAAGGGAATAATTCGATCGGCGGCGATTTTTATCCACAGCGACGCACAGTTGACGAGCGCCGACCGGCGGACGGCGATACAAAATCAATACGAAAACGATACAAACTTTCCATGAAAAATGTCCGATATTTCAGGTGGTAATCACACTGGTGCGGAATGGAAATCCCCGGGGCGTCGGCGGCGCCGACAAACGGTCCGGCCGGTATTTCAATCAAGTGCGCAACAAGGAGGTTCTCCGATGATCAATTCGATCAACAGTTCGATGAGCAGTATGCCCACGATGGTGCGGCCGACCAAAGAGGAGATGTTCCAGAAGGCCGACGCCAACAGCGACGGCAAGATCGACGCCGACGAATTGAACGAAGTGCTGGCCAAAATGAGCGAAATGTCGGGGCAGACCATCGACGCCGCCGAAGTGCTCAGCAATGCCGACGAAGACGGCGACGGGGCGCTCGACCAGGCCGAAATGGACAACGCGATGGCCAAGCTGCGCGAGGAGATGGGGCCGCCGCCACCACCGAACGATCCGAACATGCTGAAACAACTGATGAGCGACGATGAAGAAGAGCAGAATTCACCGAAGAGCATCTATCAGGTCATGACCGATGCGCTGACGTCCTCCACCGCAACTCCCCTGATCGACGTCGACGCATAAAGCGTCTCCTTCGAGACGCGGGAAACCTCCAAGAGGGCGCAGACCGTCATTGCGCTCTCTTTCCTTTTAATGGATTGTCGAGCCGCGTTTCATCCCTTACACTCGAACGGCTTTTTTTTGCTCTTTCACGGAGGACTCCCCATGAAGCGGCTGTTGACTCTGCTGATACTCTCGATTTTTCTCATCACCTCCGTCATAGCGTGCGGCGATGACGATGACGACACCGACGACGCCGGCGATGACGATGCCGGCGACGACGACGCCGGCGACGACGACGCCGGCGACGACGACACCATCGACGACGACGATGACGACGACACCCTCGACGACGACGACGACACGCTCGACGATGACACCGGCGACGACGACACCGGCGACGACGACACGACCGTCGACGCGATGCAGGCCGGTGTGGCCGGCGCGCCGCTGAACGTGCCCATCGGCATTCCCTTGGGCGGCTTCGGCCTGCGCGAAGGTCCGAAAACCCCCTACAGCGTGCTGATGGGCGGCTCGGAAGGCTACCGCGATCATCCGAACGTCAAAGTCGTCGCGTTGTCCTACGAGGGCGAAACGATCGTCTTCGCCAAAGGCTCGATCTGCTTTCCCACGGAAAATCTGCGCACGGCGATCGTCGAGCGCGTGCTGGAACGCAAGGGCGTAGACCTGGACCGCACGCTGATCATCAGCGGTTCGCACACGCACTCGGGCGCCGCGCGGTACCTGTACGTCCCCGACATTCTGGGCTTCATCGGCATGGACGCCTACGACCAGGAGATGACCGACCGCATCGCCGACGGCTTCGCCGAGGTGATCATCGCGGCGCTGGACAACATGGTTCCGGCGAAGATCGGCTTCGGCGGCCGCGAGAACTTCGACCCCACTTTCCGCTTCGCCACCGACCGCCGCTGTGAAAACGGCCCCGGCGACTTTCTGGAAAATCGGCTGTGGGTCGGCCGCGTCGACAATCTGGAAGGACAGACGCTCGCCGTGTTGACCGGCTACGCGACGCACGGCGTGGTGTTCGAGGAAACGACGATGACCGGCGACGCGCCCGACGGCGTCGAGCGCGGCATCGAGGCGCTTTACGATTATCCGGTCACGGCGATCTTCATGCAGGGTTCGGCCGGCGACGCCACGCCCCGACGCGACAGCAGCGACGGCCACCGCAAGCTGGAGATCACCGAGTGGATCGGCTACTGGGTCGCGCAGATCGCCAAGGAAGTGCTCGACGAAATCGAGCTGAACCAGACGCCGGAAATGAAGATCATCACTCGGCGATACGTCGCCGACCGCGAAACGATGGGCTATGAAGACGGCGAATTCGGCTACTACAACCTGTACGGCCGGTTCCAGGAATTCGAGCGCGGCGCGTTCGAATGCGGCGTGATGGCCCCGGCCATGTTCGGCAGCATCGTGGACTGCGACAATCCGGATACGGCGCTGGTCGACGGCCACCTGGGTTGCGCGGTGGATCTGAACTGGCCGATTTTCGACGATTACATCAGCTTCCTGAATCAGTCGGCGCTGACGGTCGCGCAGATCGGCGACACCTATTTCTATACGGCGCCGGGCGAAGTGACCGCCGAACTGGCGGTGGATATCCGCGAGGCGATGGCCGACGAGTTGGGCGTGCCCTTCGAGAACATCAACACGCTGGGCTACGCGCAGAATCATCAGTTCTACATCACGCAGGATTGGGACTGGTTCCAGGGCGGCTTCGAGGTCGAGATGAGTCTGTTCGGTCCGCGCCACGGCCGTTGGCTGACCGAGGAAATCGCAGCGATGAGCGCCGAGCTGACCGATAATTATCCGCCAACCTACGACGATCCGGCGCCGAATGCCTACACCGAGGATTACGAGCCGGTGCACGTCGAGAAGTCCATCGACCTCGCCCAAGTCGAAACACAGCCGGCGTCGACTTACAACCGGTTCGACACCATCAACTTCGCGTGGCACGGCGGGCATCCGAGCGTGGACGCGTTCACCGTGCAACTGCAAAAACGTGAAGGCGACCAGTGGGTCGACGTGACGCGGCGCAACGGCTGGGCTTACACCGACCAGGGTTGGGAGATGAAAGTGCTGCTCACGCCCGATCCGCAATACCTGGGCCACATGCAGCGCGAATCGCGCGATTTCCTGTATTCGCTGGCCTGGGAAACGAACTGGGACGATCCGATCGGCACGCTGCGTTTCAAGGTGACCGGCCAGGCGAAGGTCGACGACGACGTCGAACCCTATGAAGTCGTCTCGCAGGAATTCACGCTGGCGGCGGTCGATTCGGTCGAGTTGTCCGACCTGGGCGCGACGGCACAGGGCGGCACGCTGACGATCGCGGTGCAGGCGGCCTACCCGCCCAACACGGACGGCTGGCGCATGCGCAGCCCCTACGCGGGCGGCGCGAATCCGGCGATCGTCTCGTATGGCGCGGCCACGGCGACGGTAACCGTTCCCGGCGGCGCGAAGGCGACCGCGACGCTGACTTTCGACGCCCAGACGCGAACGCTGACCGGCACGACCGACGTTCTGCAGGCCGGGCAGCCGCACACGATCACCGTGGGCGCCTCGTCCTTCGACGACAGCTTCGGCAACGGCAGCGTTTCGAACACCCTGACGATCGTCGTCACGCCTTAACGTAAAAAGGAGATCGGAAGAGCACACGTCTGAACTCCAGTCACCGAATACGATCT
>CALBTQ010000006.1 GCA_937967875.1 uncultured Pseudomonadota bacterium | reverse complement strand
ATGGCTCGCCGCGTCCATCAGGGTAAGGCGGTTTTGTCTTTGGCCACCAGGCCGCCGAAGTCTTCGATCTTCCAGCCGTCATCCTTTTTGACCATGCTGACTTCGACTTCCACTTCCTTTTTATCGCCCTCGCCGAACGACTTGGGATCGAACTCCAGGTTGTCGCCCTTGACGATGCGCAGAGTCAGCGTCGCCGTGTCGTCCTTGATTTTCGGCTTGCCCATGACCTCGGCCTGCTGGATCTTGATCAGATCGAGATAGGCGATGACCGCCAGGCGCGCCTGCGAGTTGACGAACAATTTGCGCAGCTTACTCAGGGCGTCATCGTAGGCGGTCGCGCGATGCGGGTCGGAACCTTCGTTTTTGGAGGCCAACTGGAACATGGGATCCAGCGCGATGTTGACCGCGACGAAAAAATTTTCCATCGCGACTTGCGGCGAACTCTGGTCGAGCGGCGGCAACGGCGTCGGCTCGGTCAACTGCAATTGCTTGGCGATCTGTTCGACGTCGCCGGTCGGCGCGGCCTTCTCATCGAGCGGTTGGGCGTTCGGATCGGCCTTGGGCGTCGCCTTATCCGAACATCCGGCCATCAGAATGATGATGAACAATACCCATATCAATTTGCGCATATCGCAATCCTTTCCCCATGATCGGCGCAGAATCGTCCGGTTGGTGCAAGCCTACCATGACTCATTGCGGCGGCTAACGTCAACGGGGCTGTAAGGGATGTCGCCTATCCGTCCGCGAGCTGTCGTTGGATTTCCGCCTGCCCCAGCGAGAAGGCCTTTTCGTTGGTGGCGCGGAATTTGGCCGGCACTGTTTCGGTGACGATGCGCCGGACCGTTTCGCCGTCAAGCGGCAGCACGTTCGCCCCGGCCAGTGCGCCGAGCATCACCGCGTTGACCGCCTGGGCGTTGCCCGCTTCCTCGGCCAGTTGCGTGGCGTCCAGGGCGTAGAGACGGCCGACCGAACCGCGTACTTTCTCCAGCATGGACTCGACGTCGGGATACTCCGCCTGGCCCATGGTCACCGTGAACGGCACGATGGGGTGCGTGTTGACCACGGCCACGGTTTTCGCGGCGCAATAGGGCAAAGCGCGCAGGGCTTCCAGCGGCTCGAAGGCCAGCAGCACGTCGGCGTCGTTCTTGCCGATCAGCGGACTTTTCGGGCCGCCCATCAGCACGGTGCTTTCCACGATGCCGCCGCGCTGGCTCATGCCGTGCACTTCGGAAACGGTCACCGGCATGTCGTCGAGAATCGCCGCCTCGCCCAGCAGCCGGCTCGCGGTCAGACTGCCCTGCCCGCCGACGCCGCACAGGTAAATCCGGGTCGCGCCATCGGCTTTCATGAAACACCTCCGCTCAAGTCGCGCACCGGCACGATCGCGCCGTTGGGACACACCTGCACGCAGGTTCCGCACCCGTCGCAGAGGATCGGGTCGATGTGCACCTGCCCGTCTTGTCGGTAAAAGGCCGGACAGCCGAAGTTGCTCAGGCAGTTGTCGCAGCAGGCGCACAGGCCGCACGCGAGGCAGCGTTTGGCTTCGGCGATCGCGTCCGCCGGCGTAAAACCGCTTTCCACCTCGTCCCAGGAATGCACGGCCTCGGCGGGATCGAGCGCCGGCGCCGCGCGGCGCAGTTGCACCTCCACCGCCTGCGGCTCATAACGCTTTTCCTTTCCCATGGCCTCGATGTCGCGCCAGGCCTCGACGGCGACCGATTCCGGGTGCGTCGCCAGTTGCCGGTCGATGCCGTAGGCCGCGACTTTGCCGCTCTGCAGCGCCTCGGCCACGCTCGCCGGCCCGGTCACCGCATCGCCGCCGGCGAACAGGAATGGGTTGTCGGTCGCGCCGGTATCGCGCTCGACGCGCAGGCGGCCCCACCGGTCGCACTCGACCAGCGGCAGCGCCTCGGGCGCCAGCGACGGCTGCTGGCCGATGGCGACGACGACATGGTCGGCCGGCACAGTGAACGTCTGCTCGGAGGGCAGCGGTTTGCGCCGGCCGTCATCGTCCGGCTCGCCCAGTTTCATGCGGCGGCAGATCAGCGTCAGGCGACCGTTCTTCTCCTCGATCGACTCGGGCGTGCTCAACTCAACCAGCTTGACGCCCTCGGCCTGCGCGGCCTCGACCTCCTCGGCGATGGCGGGCATCTCCAGGTGCGTGCGCCGGTAGAGGATGGTCACCGCGTTCGCCCCCAGACGCAGCGCGCAACGGGCCGCGTCGATCGCCGCGTTGCCGCCGCCGACCACGACCACGTGCCCGGCAAGTTCGTCGAGCCCGCCGAGGTTCACCTGCCGCAGAAAATGCATGGCGTCCTGCACGCGCGGCAGGGTTTCGCCTTCGATGCCCAGACGCAGGCCGCGCGTCATGCCGACCGACACGAAAGCCGCTGCAAAGCCGCACTCACGAAGTTCGTTGAGCGTGAAATCGGCCCCGAAGCGTCGGCCGGTTTCGATCGCCACGCCCAGGCCTTCGATCACCGCGAGGTCCTTGGCCAGCGCCGCGCGCGGCAGACGATGGCGCGGAATGCCGTAACCGCACATGCCGCCTGCCGCGTCCTCGGCCTCGAAGATCGTCACCTCATATCCGCGCAGGCGTAGGTCGAAGGCGCACCCCAGGCCGGCCGGACCGCCGCCGATCACCGCCACGCGCTTACCGTTTTCCTCGATGAGATTGCGCTGCCACGCGATGTACGTTTGCCGCTCGTCGTCGGTTTCCGCGTCCATCACGAAGCGCTTGATTTTGTTGATCGCCAGCGGTTCGTCGATATCGCCGCGCACGCAGGCCGCTTCGCACGGATGCGTGCACACGCGGCAGATGGTGTGCGGCAGCGCCAGCCGCTGGCGGATGAGCGCCCGCGCGATTTCGATATTGCCCGCCGCGACGTGCTCGATGTACCCCTGCACGCACAGGCCCAACGGGCAAGCCGTTTCGCACGGCGGATGTTTCATTTTTTGCGGCGCGCGTCCCTCGCCGTTTTCGGGCAGCGCCGCGATGCGCGCCCGACTGCGTGACAGGCCGTAGTCTTTGTTCGTCTCCAGGCCGCACTGACCGTCCTCGCCCCGTCCGCACACCCGGCACAGGTTGTGATCGACGCGGTAGTACGCCGCTTCGCGCTTCTGCCCCAGTTGCTTGCGCGCGAACAAGGGGCATGGGCTGCGCGAAATGAGCACTTTGGGTCCGCTCTGCGCCAGCAGATTGCGGATGACCATCGTGCTTTCTTTGAAGTTGAGCGGATCGATCGCGGCGATATGCTCGACGCCGGCGGCGCGGGCGATGCGCTCGATGTCGATCGTTTCGCCGCGCACGCCCGACCCGGGGTTGGGCTGATGGCCGGTCATGCCGGTCGTGCGGTTGTCGAGCACGACCAACGTCATGTCGCGCCGGTTGTGCACCGAATTGACCAGGCCGGTCATGCCCGAATGGAAGAAGGTCGAATCGCCGATAAACGAAATCACCGGTTTGTCGCCCGTTGCGGCGAACCCCCCGGCGCTGGACGCCGACGAGCCCATGCAGATGAAGTAATCGCCCACGCCGATCGGCGGCAAAAAGCCCAGCGTGTAGCAGCCGATGTCCGACAGGTACAGCGGCGCGTCGCCGGCGACCAGCTTGACCGCGTAGTAAGTGGCGCGGTGCGGACAACCGGGACACAGAATCGGCGGACGCGCCGGCAACGCGGGCAACGCGGCGCCCGCGCCTTCCTCGGCGTCAAAGCCCAGCAGATCGGCCAGCGCGTGCGTCACCTGATCGGGTCCCAATTCGCCGAGCAACGAGAAGTGCCCGCTCTCCTTGCCGTACACGGGAATCAGCTTGCCCGTGCGCGAGCAGGTGGCGCGCAATTCGTTCTCCAATAAGGGGTCGAGCTCCTCGACGACCAGCGCGGCGTCGACCTGCGCGACGAACTCGGCGAGCACCTTGCGCGGCAGCGGCCAGGTCGTCGCCAATTGCAGCACACGCACCTTGTCGTCGAGCGCGAAACGCACCACGGCGTCCTCGACGTAGCAGGCCGCCACGCCGCTGGTGAGCACGCCGAAGGTTCCCGTGCCGTAGGTGCGGTTGAGCGGCGATTCGTTGAATTGCTCCTCGGCCGCGATCATGTTTTGTTCGACGACCGGATGGCGCAGACGGGCCACCGCCGGCACGGGCGTGAAGCGGCGCCGGTCGGGCGCGAATTCGCCCTTGGTCTTGCGTTCACCCAACGCACCGAATCGCACCGCGCTGCGCGTGTGCGAAACGCGGGTGGTCGTGCGCAGAATGACGGGCATCTCCAGTTTCTCGGAAAGCTCGAAGGCGGCCTTGACCGCCTCGTACGCGTCCTGCGGCGTCGTCGGCTCGAACATCGGCAGCTTGCCCAGGCGCGCGTAGTGGCGGTTGTCCTGCTCGTTCTGCGAGCTGTGGCAGCCCGGATCGTCGGCGCTGACCAGCACCAGTCCGGCGCGCACGCCGATGTAGGCCAGGGTCATCAGCGGGTCGGCCGCGACGTTGACGCCCACGTGCTTCATCGCGACCATCGTGCGCACGCCCGCGGCGGCCGCGGCCCCGGCGACTTCCAGCGCGACTTTCTCGTTGACGGAATATTCGAACGAAACGCCCGCTTCCTGATGGATGCGGAAAAACGTATCGCCGATCTCGCTGCTGGGCGTGCCCGGGTAGGTCGAGAAGAAGCCGAGACCGGCTTCCAACGCGCCGCGCACGATCGCTTCGTTTCCCAACAGCAGGCGCACGGTCGGTTCGGCGGAGAGCAACGGATTCATCGATGAGCAACCTCATTGCGTTTGCGCCAGTCTAGGCAGGCCGGCGCAGCCCGTCAAGGATGCGCGCGCAGCGGCCAACTGGGGATAAACAAATGGAAAAAACAGCACGACTCCTGATTGACACCCCAGCGGGCCGATCCTAAGATGCTGCCGTATCTTCAGAACCAATAAGCACCGGGCGATCCCCGGATCGCCCACACCAAGGTAGGAGATAGTCATGGTCAATGGCGAATCGATTCTTGTTCTGGGCGGATGGGGCCTGGTCGGCCGCGCCGTTTGTCACGAACTGCTGCAGGACAATCCGGCGACAATCATCGTGTGCAGCCTCAGCCGCGAAGAGGCGGAGGAAGCGGTCAACGACCTCGAACAAGAACGCATCCAAATGAACGAACTGCACCAGGTGAAAGTCAACACGAAGTTCATTGCGGAATGGGGCGATATTTTCGCTCGGGTGGAATTCAAGGACACCCCCGCCCGCGCCATCAAAAAAATCGAGGACCTGACCAAGATCGTCGACGACACCTTCAACGATCTGAAGAAGATCGACCTGGCCGATATGTTCCTGTTCAAGTTGATCGACAAGTACAAGCCGTACGTCGTGGTCGACGCAATCAACACGGCGACCATCGTCGCCTATAAAGACGTGTACGCCTCGGTGCTCGATCTGCGTATGAAAATGACCGCGCTGGAAAACGCCTACGCGCAGGGCGGCGACATGGCCAAGGCGCTGACCAACATGAAAACCAGCGTCTACGAGCACCTGACCTCGATCTATCTGCCGCGGCTGATCCGTCACATCCAGATTTTGTATCTGGCCATGAAACAGGCGAAGACGCAGTTCTTCGTCAAGATCGGCACGACCGGCACCGGCGGCATGGGCCTGAACATCCCCTACACGCACTCGGAGGAAAAGCCGAGTCAGAAGCTGCTGTCCAAAAGCGCGGTCGGCGGCGCGCATAGTTTGCTGCTGTTCCTGATGGCCAACACGCCCGACACCGCCTTTACCATGGAGATCAAACCGGCCGCGGCGATCGCCTGGAAGTCGATCGACCACGGCGTCGTGGCGCGCGGCAAACAGCCGATCCGCCTGTACGACAATCCGCCGGCCAAAGCCTTCCCGCTGGACAAATCGGTCGACCTGGAAGTGCCCTGCGGCGACTGCGACGGACGCATTGTAGACACGGGCAAGCCGATGAAAGCGGTGTACATCAACACCGGCGAAAACGGCCTGTTCAGTTGCGGCGAGTTCACCGCGATCACGACGACCGGCCAGATGGAATACGTGACGCCCGAGGAAATCGCGCGCAACGTGCGCGCCGAACTGCACGGCGCGAACACCGGTTACGATATCGTCACGGCGATCAAAAACTCGGTGATGAGCAGCACGTACCGCGCCGGGTTCATGCGCGATTTCGCCATCGACAAGCTGCAGGGCATGGAAGGCAAGCACGGCGAAGCGGTCGCCTTCGAGATTCTCGGTCCGCCGCGTTTGAGCAAGCTGCTGTACGAGGCCTACCTGCTCAAGCAGACTTACGGCACGCCGAAAAAGATCATCGCCGCCAAGCCCGAGGCGATGGCCAAAAAACTGCAATCGTTGATCAACAAAGATGACGAGCTGCGCGCGCGCATCATATCGATCGGCATTCCCATCGTCACCGCCGACGGCAAGAAACTGCTGCGCGGCACGAAGATCGTCGCTCCGCCGTTCCGCGGCGACAACACGGTGCCGGTCAACGCGAAGCTGCTGGACGAATACTGCTACGAGGGGTGGATCGACCTGCGCCCCGCGAACATGGAATGCTGGCGCAAGCGCATGCAGAACCTGGCCGCGGTGATGGACGCGATCGACTGGAAGAAAGGCGGCGCGAACACGTCGAGCCGCTTCAATCGCAAGAACTACCTGGGCGAAGACGGCCGGTTGAACATCGGCGAAATCGCCGGGTGGATTTTCAACACCGAAGAAGGCGGCAGCCGCATCGGCTTCCAGCCGGTTGGGATCAAGGCGAACAACTAGGCGATAATTTCGCGCTCGATCCGTTTGATTTCAGCTTCCAAGAGGGCGACGGTTTCATCGACCGTCGCCTTTTCTTTGGCCGCGCCGGCGTGGGCGATGTAATGCTTGATCTTGGGCTCGGTGCCCGAGGGACGAATCGCCAGGCTGGTCAGACCGTCGGCGGACAACTCGAAGATCAGCACGTTGCTGGTTTCCGGGCCGGCCTTTTCCATCTTGCCGGTGGCGATCACGCGGCGCGTGGCGTTGAGACGATCGACGATCGCGTACACCGTGTAGCCGGCGATCCGCGCGGGCGGATGGTTGCGGAGCTGATCCATCAAATAGCGCATCTGCTCGGCGCCGGCCTCGCCTTCGAGGAACACCGAGAACTGCGACTCTTTGAAATAGCCGTAGGTGGCATACAACCGCTTGCGGAAATCCAGCAACGACATGCCGTGCGCCTTGCACCACGCGGCCAACTGCGCCAACAGGCACGCCCCGGCGGCGCTGTCCTTGTCGCGCACCTCGTGGCTGCGCATGTAGCCGATCGACTCCTCGAAGGAAAACAGCATCAACGCCGGATCGAGACCGTTCTCTTCGCGCTGCAGAATATCCGCGGCCATATTCTTGAAGCCGACCAGCAGATCGTCGACGACCTCCACGCCGTAGGCTTCACCGATTTTACGCACCAGCTTGGTCGACACCAGCGTGGTCAACACGTAGCCCTTCGCGGGCAGACGATCGTTCTCACGCAGGCGCGCAAGCAGAAATTCGAGCATCATCGCGCCGACGGTGTTGCCGGTCAGGTAAACGAAATCGCCCTGCCCGTCAGGCACGAACACGCCCACGCGGTCGGCGTCGGGATCCGAGGCCATGACCACATCGGCGTTCACCTGTCGCCCCAGCGCCACGGCCAAATCCATCGCGGCGGGGATTTCCGGGTTCGGGTAGTTGTCGCGCACGGTGGGGAACCGCCCGTTCATCTCGACCTGCGCGGGCGGCATGTGCACGTCGGCGAAACCCAACGCTTCGAGCGCCGGGGGCACGATCGTCACGCCGGTGCCGTGCAGCGGCGAATAGACGATGCAGGCATCGCGCTCGGCGCACACGTCGTAATCGCGACGAACCATCTCCAGGTAAGCGCGATCGACGCGGTCGTCGAGCGTCTCGATCAGGCCGGCGCGCTGCGCTTCTTCCAGGTCGATGCGTTCGATGGCGCCGACGTTCGCGACCTCTTCGAGCACGGCTTTGTCGTGCGGCGCAACCATCTGCCCACCGTCTTCCCAGTAGGCTTTGAAACCGTTGTCGGTGGGCGGATTGTGGCTGGCGGTGATCACCACGCCGGCGATCGTGTGCAGGTGACGCACGGCGAAACTGAGCAGCGGCGTCGAGCGCGGACCGTCGAAGAGATATACCTTGATGCCGTTGGCGGCGATGACCTCGGCGGTCAGGCGCGCGAATTCCTCGCTGCTGGGGCGCACGTCGCGGGCGATGACCACGCCGCGCTCGGCCAGCGAGCCGTCGGCGTCTTGCTTTTTGATGTACGCGGCCACGCCCTGCGCGCTTTCGCCGATGGTGCGTTTGTTCAGGCGGTTGCTGCCCACGCCCACGCGCCCGCGCCGACCGCCGGTGCCGAAAGGAATCAACTGATAGAACGCGTCGATCAACGGCACGGGTCGGATCAACTCGAACACGCGCTCGCGGTACTCGGCGTACTCGGGTTGCGTCAGCCACGCCTTGGCGTTGCGGTAGGTCGCCTCGGTGATCTCGCCCATGTCGCGGTAGACGTCCAGCAAACGGACATAATGCTCGACACGATCAGCCATGATTGACTCCCAATTGCTTCAACACGTTTTCGGTATCGCTGAAGTCCTCGAACACCAGGTGCGCGCCCAAGGCCTTGAGTTGCGCGGCGGAAAAATTCAGCGTGCCCACGCCCACGGCCGTGCAGTCGTTGGCCAGCGCGCAGGCGACGTCGCGGTCGGTGTCGCCGATGACGTACACGTGCGGGCCCGGTTCGATTTTCCGCCCCAGATGCTGCGAGGCGCGCGCCAGGGCGATGGGCACGAGCTTTTCGCGCACTTCGTGATCCGACCCGAAGGCCCCGTAAGGAAAAAAGCGCCACAGGTCGAAGTAGGTCAATTTGGCGACCGCCCCGCCGCGCACGTTGCCGGTCAGCAGGCCGATGGACAGATCGTCGCGGCCGTCGAGGCGTTCGAGCAATTCGCGCACGCCGGGGTAGATCGTCGCCGTGTGGCTGTGCGGCATTTCGGCGGCGATAGATCGGAAGAGCACACGTCTGAACTCCAGTCACCGAATACGATC
>CALBTQ010000005.1 GCA_937967875.1 uncultured Pseudomonadota bacterium | reverse complement strand
TCGTGTGGCGCCATTCGGTCTAGTTGCTAGGTATCAATAGAGGAGCCCCGTTAGCATAGCGTCCGTCGACGATAGGGGAAGACCCAGTGTGGGAGTTCTTCGTTCTTTCAGAATAGAGGGAGATAATCATGCAAATCGACGCTCATTATTACGGAATGTAGGTGTGGAACAACGGTAAGGGCTTTGCGCCCGAACAGGCGCGCATCGCGGCCTACGCCAACCAGTACACGGACGATTCCAAGCAAAGCGACGAAATCGAATTCAGCGGCAACACGCCGAATTTCGATCCGGTGCGCACGGCGCACTACGGCATGGATTTGAAACTGATCAAGAAGAAGAACATGGATCTGGTCGCGCAGGAAATTTGGATGAGTTTTCACTTCCTGCCCGCGGGAATCAAGGGCAAGTATCCGCCCAGTCCGTTGCTGACGCGTCCGGGCAAGGGCCCGGCCAAGGCGCTGGTCAAGCGCGCGCTCAAGTGGATCGGCGATGGACGGCCCTATGGGTATCATGCGTTGGGTATCGCCGCCCACTCGTTTCTGGATACCTACAGCCACCAGTTCTTCAGCGGACGACAAGGTCCGGAGAACGAAGTGTCGACCAAAGCGATGCTCTCCTTTACCCGTGCGGCGGACCGATCGTTATGGAAGAAAATTAAAAACGAGATCGATAAGTATTTGGAAAAGAAAGTGCTCGGCCTCGATGTGATTCCCAACATCGGCCACGCCGAGGCGGTTCACTTCCCGGATCGACCGTTTTTACACTGGCAATATTACGACTGGAAGGGCGATCCGTACCCGATCAGCAACCATGAACGCTTCATGACGGCGTTCAAGGATTTGTTCGCCATGATCGCCGTGCACCTGGGTTTGTCGGAGGCGCAGCAACGAGCGATCTGGCATGCCGAGCAGGAGAAGTACGGCCTGTTTGACGTGTACTATAAGCTCTTTCTGGAGGACGATTGGGACACCGACGGCCGGGTGAAGAATTGGCGAAAGATTCTCCCCAAGACCAGGTTCGTGAAAAAATCCGAAGAGAAAAATCTGGTCTATGACGATGATGTGTGGATGGACGAGGCAATCAAATTCCCGAGTGCTTATGAAGCCGGCATGGAGCACATGCTCAAAGCCGAACCGAAGGGCAATTTCGCCGACTCTGATTTTGTGCGCTTTCATACGGCCGCGCGCATGCAGCGCGAATACGTGATGGATTGGATCAAGCGCAATAACCTGAACAAGCTATTGAGCTCACTAAACCGACAAAACCAATCCAAAGGGAAGAAGGTATTGAAGGCGATAGTTAAGAAATAAGCCGCCGAGGAAAGGCTCCATCGCTGTCGGATAACTATTTGTAGAAAAGCGGTGAATGAATTTTCCGCTATTGGTCTTGCTTATCCGGCGAGGGCTCGGGCTCCTCGCTTTCCTTTTCCTCGCCGCCGCCGGTGAGCCAGCCGGTCGCCGCGCGCACGGCGCTTTTGGCCATCAGGCCTAGCAGTTTGAGCAGCGAGAGCCCTTCGCCTTCGCCCGGCTTGTTCTGGCCGGTGAGTTTCAGTTTAAGGTACAGGTCGTCGCTGTCGTTGAGGCTGGCCAGGTCTTCGAGCGTGAGGTTCGCCTTTTTCGCCTCGCGCCGCAGCTTGCGGTCGGTGACGAATTTCAGATCCTTGTTGGCCAGCAGATTGGCCAGCGTCTGGTTCTTGGCGACCAGCCGCAACTTGAATTGAGACAGCGCCTCGCGCTTGGCTTTGATTTCCCCCGCCTGCTCCGCAACGGCCGGCGAGGTCTCGACGCGCTCGGCGAGGAAGGTGAGGAAACCCTCGATGAACGAGGCGCGGCGGAACGCGCTTTCCACCTCGGTGGAGGTCAGCCCGCCGATGTCGGTTTGCAGCACCTTGTCGGCCGATTCGAGCGCGAACTGAATTTCCTCGGCGCCGACGTTCATGTCCGCGCCGTCCAGATCGTCGGTTTCGATCAGCGTTTCGGTCAGCTCGTCCCACTGCGTGAGCAACTGCTTTTTGTACAACGCGGCGATCTTGTCGCGGTCCATGCCGGCGATGGACTGATCCTTCTCGATCATGTCCTTGACTTCGGCGCTGCCCGGCTCCTGCGCGTCGCGGCCGATCTTGATCATGTGCAGCTTGACCTTGTCGGCGAAGGCTTCCTGCAGCACGTCGACCTCGACGCGATCGCAGCCGTCGGTGATCAGCAGAATTTCCGCGCCCTCGAACATGCCGTCGAATTTGATGTCCTCGACGGCGGTGAGCAGCGCCAGTTGGATGTCGGTGCCTTTGCCGCCGGGCTCGATGAACAGCAGCTTACGGATCAGCGCGTCGTAATCGGCGCGTTTGACGACCTTCTCCAACGCGTACACGTCGAAGTCGAAGGGCCGGTAGAACAGCCGTGCGCCGGTGCCTTTTTTCCGGCGCAGAAACTCGATGGCCAGCACCTTGGCGAACAGCAAACGGTGGTGTTCCCACATCGAATAGCTGCGGTCGAGCAGGATGTACAGCTTCTGTTCGGCGGCGTTGGACATCTGGCGGCTGCCGCGATCGGTGATCGGCGCGGTTTCCTTCGAGGCGTTGGTTTCGTTTTCGTGCAGCAGCACGCGCACGTCGAGCTGGCGCTCCTCGGCCTTGCGGATCAGGTCGGTGAACTCCTCGATGGCCACGTCGTTGGGCAGCACCGAGCTGATTTCCTCGACGCTCTTGATCCGCCGCGTGCCCATGTACGGATCGTGACCGTTGAAGACCGGCACCTGCTCGGCCAGCGAGAAGGCGGAATTTTCGTCGAGCAGCGCGGTGCGGTCGGCGTCGCGGCAGATGTCGAAGAAACCTTTAAGCTCGCCGCCCAACTTGCCGTCGGGCGTTTTGAGCACGCGGGCGATTTTGAAGAGGATGAAAAACGAGAGCGGCACCAGGCCGCGCAGTTCGTCGAACAGATCGAGGAAATCAGATCGGAAGAGCGTCGTGTAGGGAAAGAGTGTAGATCTCGGTGG
>CALBTQ010000004.1 GCA_937967875.1 uncultured Pseudomonadota bacterium | reverse complement strand
CACCGAGATCTACACTCTTTCCCTACACGACGCTCTTCCGATCTCCAGCGCATCGCCCAGACGCTCGGCAAAGAGGATTAAGCCATCGAGCCCGATTTCCACCGAACGCAGGAAATCGCGTTCCTCGGTGGACGCCTGGGCATTGGCATCGATGAGTTCGCGCACTTCCTCGCGCATCGCCAAAAGACCCTGCCGCAGCGGCTTCTCGTGATCGAGGACCAGATGCCCCTGGTAGGTGGCGATTGATGCGCCCAATGAAATGATTAACGCTTGCTTGGTCGGAATCGAAGGCGCCGCCGCGGCAAAGTCGGCCATGTCGCCGGCGAACAGATCGCTGCGGGTGATTTCGTCGGCGACCACATCGGCGATGCAGCGCCCTTTCCAATACGGCAGCAGATCGCGCTGCAATTCGCGCTTGGCCGCCGTGTCGATGGCGAACGGATTCACCTCGCGCTCGGGCAGCGTCTTCAGACCGATGTTCACTGGCGCGGGACCCAGGCGACGCTGCATTTGCACGTTGCGCCACAGGCCGCGCAACCCCCGCCGACGCAGCATGTACAGTAGAAAATTCCAGTAGGACTTGAGTTGGAACGCGAGCATCCTGTGTTTGTCCAACTCGTGTTCGAAGACGCCGTTGAACAACCCGCGCTCGATGTCGATGGGAAAGCCGAGGAAAAACTCGGTCCACGCGCCGGCAAGACGATCGTCGGGATCGATGTGGTGCGTCATGCGCTCATACACATGCTTCATCGCCAAAGCCGTACGGACGGGAAGCGGTATGTCGGACGATTCCAATTCACGCCATTTTTGCGTGTACAAGCGGGCGCGCTCGACCGAGATATGCGGCATTTCGGTTTGGTAGCGACGCCGCATCCGGGTGATGCGCTCGCCGGCCGGCGCGGTCGAGGAGTGCATCATTCCATTCCTTCCAACACCTTGGCCAACAACGCGTCGTCGCCTTCCATACGCTTCTTGAACAGCTCAACGGCCTTTTTCTTTTGGCGCGCTTTGAGCGCCCGCGCCAGTTCAAGGTACGCCTTGCCGGCCGACTCCGGCTGACCTTCCATCTGATAATACAGCACGCTGGTCTGCTCGATGACGTCGCGCACCGTATTGAGCACGTAAACGAAAATCTTGTTCTTGGTCGCCAATGCCAACTGCTGAAAGAAACGGAAATCCCACTGGCCGGTCAGGCGCTCGTGCGGATCGTTGCTCGGGTATTGTTCCGCCACCTGCAGAATCGCTTCGAGGTCGGCATCGTCGGCGCGATCGGCGGCCATTTCGATGAGCAGTTGCACGAACAGGCGGCGCGTTTCGGCCATGGAGAGCATCAGGTCCTTGTCCAGGCCGATGCCGTTGGCCAACAGAAATTTAACGAACTCCAAACCGGAATACAGGTTGTAGTCCTGCACGAAAACGCCGTCGCCCGGCCGGATGTTGATCAGGCCCATCGTTTCGAGTTTACGCAACGCCTCGCGCAGCGAGGTGCGGTTGATGCCCATCTGCTGCGCCAGTTCGCGCTCGGCGGGCAGCTTGTTTCCCGCCGGATAGGCGCCGTCGAGAATGAGATTGGTCAATTGCACCACCGCTTCGTCGGCCACGCGCGTTTTGCGGATGGGCTTGAATTGCGGCGCATCGCTATTGGTCTTATGGATCGGTTGCTTGTCTTTCATCGTTTGCTCGCTTGCCTCCCCAACGAAGTCGGCATTTTATCGGCGTTTAATAACTGGTCTATTGGTCCAACCAATGTACCAATTATGGAGGAAGCCTCTATTCGTTGTCAACCGGTGAATGGGGCCGCTTTCGGCAATGTTCAATCGGTCCGGCGACCAAATAATTTTCGATCCGGTCAATTTACCCCTGGCGGTGAATGGTCTGATATTTTAAAATGAGTATGCCAAAAGCCAAGTGAAGCGGTATGAACAGAAAATTGAATATTTTAAAAAAGGTGTTCTTTCGCCTGATGACGCCCATTCTCTTTTTGGGCATCTTATTCGGGATAGGTGAGATTTACCTGCGTTGCACGACCTGCCTCGGCTCGCGCCCGACGTTGAATCCGTATCTGGCCGACGCGACGGTCGGTTGGCGCGGTCGTCCCAACGCTGAGGTATGCCGCAGTCTACAAAACAGTTGCGCGGAATATCGTTACAACCGCGACGGTTTTCGCGGCCCGGATCGTCCATACCTCAAGCCGGCGGGCACACGACGCATTGTGGTGCTGGGCGATTCGTTCATGGAAGGGTATCAGTTCGGCGACGACGAGTTGATGACCGCGAAACTGGAAGCGATGCTCAATGAAAACGGGGCACGCAACGAGGTGATCAACATCGGCATTTCCGGTTGGGGCACGGCACAGGAATACCTGGCGTATCGCCGCTTCGGGCGCTTGTACCAACCCGACATCGTGATCCTGATGATGAGCACCTGCAACGACATCATCGACACGACCAAGCAATTGTCGGACATCTACAAGCAGCGGTTGAACTACCTCAAACCGTACGTCGAGGTGGTGGACGATCAAATGATCGTGCATCGGCCGGCCAAACAACTGGTGCGTAAGATGAACCTCTCGCCACCCTTCTATGCCAAAGAGGCGCCCTTTTCGTTTTGGGAGATGCTCGACGGCTTCCCGCGTTTTCTGTGCCGCACGCGCGTCGGGTACTACCTCTGGTCGCGCTGGAATCGTCCGACGAAATTGCGTCTGCTGCTCGACGATTGGGGTCTGGCGCCGTTTGCGGACAAGCTGTATTCCACCACCTGGGGCGAACACGGTTATTACCATGGGTTGAGTCTGCGCTTCTGGATTTACTGCACCAATAACGATCCGCTCTGGCGCAATGCGCTGCATCGGGAACTGACGGTCATCAAGCATCTGAATGAACGTGTCCGGGCGAACGGCTCGCGGTTCATTCTCGTTTCCGGGGCGAACATCGAGCAAGCCTACCCGGACATTTGGGATCTGACGCTGGAGACGCAGCCGCAATTGAAGCAGATGGAATTGAATTTGAGCTTACCCGAGGAACGCCTGCGACAAGTCACCGAAGCCAACCACATCGAATACATCTCACTGCTGCCCTTCTTTCAGGAGCAGGCCAAAAACGGCAAGGAGCTGTTTCTGCGCGGCGACGGGCACTGGTCGGCGGACGGGCAGTTACTGGCCGCCCAGGTGCTTGCCCGATATCTGCACGAAGAACGTTCCATGTTCGCGGAGCACTGAACGCGCCTACCAGCGCGCGGTGTGATCCTCCGCCCAGCCGATCAGATCGTCGATGCGATACGTCACGAGATCGGAAGAGCACACGTCTGAACACCAGTCACCGAATACGATTTCGTATGCCGTCTTCTGATTTAAAAAAAAAAAACAACTAAACACAAATCCGAACTAACACCGACTTGAGCTCTACGCAAGTACAACAAGAACAGAGAGGACGAAA
>CALBTQ010000003.1 GCA_937967875.1 uncultured Pseudomonadota bacterium | reverse complement strand
AGATCGTATTCGGTGACTGGAGTTCAGACGTGTGCTCTTCCGATCTCACGATGTCCGTCGATTGCGCCCCCGACGACGATCCGCTCGCAGCGATCGTCAACCGGTTGCTTGCCGCGCCGCCGTGCAGTTCGTTGCACTACGCCGACCGCCGCCGCGCACAGTACGTGCTGGATCGCGCGCGGGCGCTCAAGGCCGACGGCGTGATCTTCACCCGACTCAAGTTCTGCGATCCCGAAGCGTTCGATTACCCGGACATCAAGTGCCTGCTGGACGAAGCGAAGATTGCCAACCTGCTGCTGGAACGCGATCTGGTAGACAAGGTCGAGGGAGCGGCGGCCACGCGCCTGGAAGCGTTCCTCGAACAGATCGGCGAGGGGGTGTGACCATGGCGGACCCGAAGAAAATTCAAGCGATCAAAACGCTCAAGAACATGATGATGATCTATTACCTCGGCGCGAAAAACGCCGACGCCAACAACCGTAAGGTTGGCTGGATCACCTCCGGCGGGCCGGTCGAATTGCTGCTGGCCTTCGACATCATTCCCATCTATCCGGAAAACCACGGCGCGATGGTCGGCGCGTCCAAAATGGGCGGCCAGTTGTGCGGCATCGCCGAAGGGCTCGGTTTTTCCCCCGACCTGTGCGCCTATTTCCGCGCCGACGTCGGCCAGGCCGAAAGCGGCATCAGCCCGATCGCCGGCCTGCCCAAGCCCGATCTGCTGGTGTGCTCGAACAACATCTGCAAGACGGTCACCAAGTGGTACGAGATTCAGGCGCGCCGCTACAACGCACCGATGGTCATGGTCGATCATCCTTTCATGGAAGGCGCCATCGAGCCGAGCGCGATGCAGTACGTCGCGCAGCAGTTGCGCGAAATGGTGCCCACGCTCGAGTCGATCACCGGGACGAAACTCGACGAAGAAAAACTCTTTCAGGTGCTTCTGCGTTCGCGCGAGGCGATCCTCACCTGGGAGAAATGCCTCGACACGCTTAAAACCAAACCGACGCCGATGAGCAGCATCGACAGCTTCTTCCACATGGCGCCGATCGTCACCTTGCGCGGCGAGCAGCAGACCGTGGATTACTACAAAGAGTTGCAAGTCGAGCTGGAACAGCGCGTGGCCGAGGGCGTTGCGGCCGTCGACGGCGAACGGCACCGTTTGTTGTTCGACAACATCCCCATGTGGTACGCGACCAAGCATCTGTATCAGAAGTTGGAAGAACACGGTGCGGCGGTGGTCACCTCGACCTACACCGCCAGTTGGGGCATGGAACGCGACATGACCGAGGGCGATCCCTTCGAGGCGATGGCCGAAAATTATCTGGCTCCGTACATCAACCGTGGCTTCGAAAAGCGAGTGGATATTCTCGAAGGTCTGATGAACGACTTCCATTGTGACGGGTTCATCATGCATTCGGCGCGCTCGTGCAAAGCCTATTCGCTCGGTCAGTACGACCTGGCCGCCGAACTGACCCGCCGCACCGGCAAACAGGGCGTGGTCATCGAAGGCGATATCGCCGACGAGCGCATGTACAGCGAAGGGCAGTTCAACTCGCGCTTGGAGGCCTATCTGGAAGCGTTGGATGGATGAGGCGCATGCCGCTTATGAACGTTTACGGGCTCTGTTATCCGAGCGCGAAGGGGCGCTGATCGCCTTTTCCGGCGGCGTGGACAGCGCTTTTTTGCTCGATGTCGCCTTTACTGAACAAAAATCCAGGCCGGTGGCGATAACCGTCACCGGCTTGTTGTTTCCCGCCTTCGAAACCGATAAGGCGATCGATTTCTGCCGCAAGCGCGGCATCGTGCACTACCTGATCGACGTCGATCAACTTGAAGACGAGCGTGTCGCCGCCAATCCGCCGGAACGTTGTTATTTATGCAAACGCCTGCTTTTCGGCCGGCTGCGTGATGAAGCCAAACGGCTCGGATTGCCGCACCTGATGGACGGCACCAACGCCGACGACGTCGACGATTTTCGCCCCGGGATGAAAGCGCTGCACGAGTTGAAGATTTTCAGTCCGTTGCGTAAAGCGGGACTGACCAAGGCGATGATCCGCGAGTTGTCGCGCGAACGCGGTCTGTCCGATTGGCAGGCGATGTCCTGCGCCTGTTACGCCAGTCGCTTTCCTTACGGGCGGCGCATCGAACCGGAAGACGTACATCGCGTGGCTCTGGTCGAGGAAAAGTTGCGCGCTATTGGCTTTCGCGTCTATCGCGCGCGGCACTTCGGCGATCTGGTGCGCATCGAAGTGGGTTTCGACGAGATCGTCATTCTGTTGCAACCGGCGATGTTGGCCGAGTTGCACGACGTTGCCGAGCAAGCCGGTTATCGCCATGTGGAGATCGATCCGGCCGGTTATCGCTCCGGCGCCCTGAACGAGGATTTACCGTCGGCCGCCAAAACGGAGTGGAAATGAACGAACGACTGGCCGCCTTGGAGGAGATCGTCCGCGCCGCAGGCCTGATGGCGTTGTCGTTGCGCGACAAACTCGAGGTAAGCCGCAAACCAGACGGCACCGTGGTCACCCAGGCCGACGTTGCGGTGGAGAAATTCCTGCATGAAAACCTCGGCGCGCTGGCGCCGGACGCCGGATTCCTCGGCGAGGAAAACACCTCCACCAATCTGCAAGGACAAAAAAATCTGTGGGTGGTCGATCCGATCGACGGCACCGACGCCTACCGCCTCGGACTGGCTTACTTCGGCGTAAGCGTGGCGCTGGCGGTGGATTGCGAACCGGTGCTCGGCGCGTTTTACAATCCGTTTATGGATGAAATGTATCTCGCCGCGGCCGGCGAGGGCGCGACCCTCAATGGCGAGCCGATCCACGTGCGCCTGGGCATTTCGCTCGACGATGTCTGTCTCGCCTTGGGGCCGAGCAACTTTCACCGTTATTATTCGATGGAATTGCCGATCAAAATGCATTCGCTGGGCAGCACCGCGCAGCATTTCGCAATGGTCGCCGACGGTCGCGCCTGCTGCGTAGATCGGAAGAGCGTCGTGTAGGGAAAGAGTGTAGATCTAGGTGGGAGCCGTAT
>CALBTQ010000002.1 GCA_937967875.1 uncultured Pseudomonadota bacterium | reverse complement strand
GTTCGTCGACGATCTGCGCGCGGCGGACATCCCCATCTACAGCTACAGCGGCTGGTTCGACGGCGGCTATCCGCACGCGGCGATCAAGCGCTTCCTGACGCTGCGCACACGCGGCGCGAAGCTGATCCTCGGCCCGTGGGATCACGGCGGCGACGATCACATGCGCCCCTTCGCCAAGCCGATCAAAGCGTGCTTCGATCATCTGGCCGAAGGAAGGCGGTTCTTCGATCGCCACCTCAAAGGCGTGGACACCGGCGTCGATCGCGAACCGCCGGTCGCCTACTACACGATGGTCGCCGACCAGTGGCATCAGTCGCAGACCTGGCCGCCGGCGGAGGCGAAAAACGCGACGTTCTACGCGACGGAAAATCATGCGTTGGCGCGCGCCTTGCCCACCGACGCGGTTGGGGCCGACGAATACCGCGTCGATCCGACCGCCGGCACCGGCGACCGGGCGCGCTGGAACAGCCTGGCGCTGGACCTGGCGGTGTACTATCCGGACCGCGCCAAGGCCGATCACAAGCTGCTGGTCTACGATTCGCCGCCGCTGGACGAGGACACCGAAGTCACCGGACATCCGTTGGTGACGCTGTACGTTGCCTCGACCGCGACCGACGGTCAGTTTTTCGCCTACCTGGAGGATGTCGACGAGCGGGGGCGCGTCAATTACGTCACCGAGGGCATGCTGCGCGCGCTGCATCGCCGCCTGAGTACGGAAACGCCGACCACCGTTTCGCCTGCTCCCTACCGCACCTTTTTAAAGAAGGACGCGCAGCCGCTGACGCCCGGCGAAACGGCCGAGCTGGTCTTCGATTTGCTGCCGGTATCGTATTTGTTCAAGCAGGGGCACCGCATTCGTCTGGCGCTGGCCGGCGCGGACGCGGATCATTTTCAGGTCTTGCCCGGCGACGCGCCGACCTGGCAGGTGCAGCGCAACGAGCGTTTCGCCACGCGCATCGAATTGCCGATCGTAAAGTGAGCGCTTCGCCTAGCTGAGCAGACCTTCGATGATCAGATCGACCGCCTGATCTTCGCTCAGGCCGTGGGCCATCAGCGTTTCCAACTGCTTCGAGTCGACGCTGCCGATCGCCGCTTCGTGGGTGATGTGCGCGCGCGGATCTTCCACCCTGACCACGGGTATGGCCTGGGCGATCGCCTCGTCCTGCACGATCTCCTTACAGTCGACGTGGCCGCGGGCGAAGGGCGCGCTGGCGGTGAGCGTGTTGTGGATTTCGGCCTGCGCCTGGTTGCGCACGGCGATGTAGCTGTTGAGCACGCCGCGCGCGTGTTCGCCGACCAGGTGGCCGATTTCGTTGATGCGGATCTTGTCGGTTTTCGCGCCGCTAATGCGCGCGGTCATTTCGATCGTGCTGTGTTCCTTGCCGGTCACGTCGTACTCGATGTCCATCTCGCCGACGCGTCCCTTGATCAGCTCGAACTCGGTTTTGAACCGGCCGTGCTCCTCGACGATCACCTTGGCCTTGGGCACGACGGTCACGCCGCCGTCGGGACCGTGCACGTGCCGCTCGAAATACGAATAACGCGCGTGCTTGCCGACGCGGATGTCCGCGTTCATCAGGTGTTGCACCTTGACCGCGTTGGGGAACGTGCAATGGGCGACGACCTCCACCTGCGCATGGTCGCGGATGTCCACGTGCAACACGATGCGCTGCACGCCCTCTTCCGGCAACATGCCGAAACACAGGTGCACCGGCTTTTCGATCTTCGCGCCTTCCGCGACGACGAAGGTCGCCTCGATGCCGTCGGGCAACTCTTTGGCCTGCACGTCCAAACCGTCGACCAGATGCTTGCCCAGCACTTTGTTTTGATCGATCACCACCGACGCGACGCCTTCGGGCAGGTGGTGGCTCATGTTGATCGATTCGAAAATCTCTTTGATGGTGTCGTCGACCGACATTATTCATTCTCCAACGGGAAGTTCGGGTGGTCGCAGGGCAGACATTGCCGATCGAAGTGCATGCCGATTTTATCCGCCTCGCCCTTGTCGATCAGGCGGCCGCGGCAGATGAGAAACGCGTGTTCGGCCTGGCGCAGCACCGCCATGCTGTGGGTGATCAGCAACACGGTCGAGCCTTTGTCCTTCAACAGCTTGATCGCTTCGAAGATGCGCTCGAGCGCCTCGACGTCGATGCCCGAATCGGGCTCGTCCAGCAGCACCAGCTTGGGTTAGATCGGAAGAGCGTCGTGTAGGGAAAGAGTGTAGATCTCGGTGG
>CALBTQ010000001.1 GCA_937967875.1 uncultured Pseudomonadota bacterium | reverse complement strand
GATCGTATTCGGTGACTGGAGTTCAGACGTGTGCTCTTCCGATCTGGCCAATTGAACAACGGCTTCCAGGTGCTCACCCCCGCCGACGACGACACGGTCGACGACGACACGGTCGACGACGACACCACTGACGACGACACCGGCGACGATGACACCGGCGACGATGACACCGGCGACGACGACACCGGCGACGACGACACCGGCGACGACGACACCACCGACGATGATGATGATGATGATGACGACGATGATGACATCGACGACGACGATGACGATGTGACCGATGACGATGATAACGACGATAACGACGTGACCGACGACGATGATGCGACCGGCGGCGGCGACGATGACGACGACGATGGTTGCGGCTGCTGAAAATTCGGAATAACGAACGCGGAATGCGGAATAAGGGCGGCCGAGCGCGCCGCCCTTTTTATTTAACCATGATCGTCTTTACACGCGCCCGAGCGCCTCGTTCCACAACGTGAGGTGTTCTTCGATCTTCTCGGGCGCCATGGCCGGCGTGAAGCGACGATCCTCTTTCCAGCGCGCGGTGACCTCGGCCTTGTTTTTCCAGATGCCCACCGCGAGCCCGGCCAGCAACGCCGCGCCCAGGGCGGTGGTTTCGACCATCGTCGGGCGGCTGATCGCGCAGTCGAGAATGTCGCTCTGGAACTGAATCAGCAGGTTGTTCGCGCTCGCACCGCCGTCCACGCGCAGCAATTCGAGTTTGATGCCCGCATCCTTCTCCATCGCCTTGAGCACGTCGTAGTTCTGCAGCGCGATGCCCTCGAGCGTGGCGCGGGCGATGTGCGCGCGGGTCGTGCCGCGGGTGATGCCCCAGATGACGCCCTTGGCCTGGGCGTTCCAGTGCGGCGCGCCCAGGCCGACCAGCGCGGGTACGAAGACCACGCCGCCGGTGTCGGGCACCGTGGCGGCGAGCTGCTCGACCTCAGGGCTGGACGAGAACATCTTCAGGCCGTCGCGCAGCCATTGCACGGCCGCGCCGGCGATGAAGCACGAACCTTCGAGCGCGTAGTTGACCTCGTCGCCCAGTTTCCAGGCGACGGTGGTCAGCAGGCGGTTGTCGCTGCGCACGATCTTCTCGCCAGTGTTCCACAACAGGAAGCTGCCGGTGCCGTAGGTGCACTTGGCCATGCCCGGCTCGAAGCACGCCTGGCCGAACAGCGCGGCCTGCTGGTCGCCGGCGATGCCCGCGACGGGAATGCCGTCGGGCAACATCGACAGGCCCTTGGTCGTGCCGTAGACTTCGCTGCTGCTGCGAATCTCCGGCAGCACCGAGGCGGGCACTTCGAGGATGTCGAGCAGTTCGTCGTCCCAGGCGAGCGTTTTCAGGCTCATCAACAGCGTGCGGCTGGCGTTGGAGACGTCGGTGACGTGCGCGACGCCGCCGGTGAGTTTCCAGGTCAGGAAGGTGTCGATGGTGCCGATGGCCGCCTCGCCTTTTTCCGCCGCGGCGGCGAAGGCCGGCACGTTCTGCAGCAGCCAGGCGATTTTCGTGCCCGAGAAATACGGGTCCAGCAGCAGGCCGGTGGACTGACGGAAGATTTCCTCGAGTCCGCGCTGACGCATCGCCGCGCACATGTCGGCCGTGCGGCGGCACTGCCAGACGATCGCGTTGTGGTACGGCCGGTCGGTCGCACGATCCCAGGCGACGACCGTTTCGCGCTGGTTGGTGATGCCGATGGCCGCGATGCGCTCGCCGCCGACGCCCGCTTTGGCCAGCGCCATGGCGATCGTCGTTTCCACGCTTTCCCAGATCTGGTCGGAGTTGTGTTCCACCCAGCCGGGCTTGGGGAAATGCTGTTCGTACTCGGCATAGCCCTTGCCCAGCACGTTCAATTCGCCGTCGAAAATCATCACCGTCGAGCCGGTGGTTCCCTGGTCGATGGCCATCACCAAATCGCGCATGACGCTCTCCTTCTCGTTGTCAGTGCAATGAACGGCGCTAGGCTACCACCGCCCCGCGCGGCGTTCAACCGGTTGACAGCCGGGCGGCGGGGTAGCATCCTGAACGTACATGACAAAGGAGTAGAGAATGTCCGAGCCGAAAGACGCTCCGAAAAAAACCATGCGGATGGAAATCAAGATCGACGACGAGATCGCACGCGGCATCTACGCCAACCTGTGTCTGATCAACCACAGCGACGCCGAGTTCATTTTCGATTTCGTGTTCATCCAACCGGCGCGCCAGCAATCGAACGTCCCCAACCGGTTGATCATGGCGCCCAAAAACGCCAATCGTCTGATGAAACTGCTGCAACAGCAGGTCAAGGCGTACGAGGATCGCTTCGGCAAGTTGGATATCACCCCGCCGGTGAAAATGGACATCGGCGAGATGGAGATAAACTAACTTTTAAAACAAGGAGCATCGCGCATGAGTGACGATGCGAAGTCTTCCCTGAACAACGTCGTTCCTTTTCGTAAAAACAACGGCAACGAGCCGCCGGCGCTCGAACTGTCGCGCCGGAATACCCGGCAAAACAATATCATCTTGAAATTCCTCTTAGGCGTCTTCTCTCTGGTGACCGTTATCGCCTGCGTGCTCATGGCGATGACCGGCAATTGGTTTTTCGCCGCATTGTGCTTTTTCCTGGGCGCCTATCTGATGTTTCGTCTTGGTCAACGTTTCGGCCCGCGCATCGATTTCGCCTGCCCCCATTGCGGTAAAAGTCTGAAGCTGTACATGACGCCCAACCTCCCCACGGACGGTTCCACCTTCTGCGGCGCCTGCATCTATTGCCGGGAACAAGTCCTTCTCCGCCTGGTGGATTAACCGTTCAGCACCGCCGTTGAATCACCTCGCCCAAGTGGTTTATAATTCAAGTAACCATCGACCGCGCTTAATTATCGGAAAGCGAGGGAGTCCATGGAACGAATTCTTTGCTGCCTGTTGCTCGTCCTACTGCTGTGCCTGTCGCCCGCCTGTCAGACCGACGATGACGACGACGACGATTCCGCCGATGACGACGATACGGACGACGACGACGACGTATCGCCGCCGACCGGCGATCCCACGCCCTTGCTCGTCGCTTCACAAGGACGGTTTCTGATCTTTTACAACCTCTACAACGTGGACCCGCCGCCGCAGTTGCTGGTGGACACCGACGAACAATTCGTCGAACAAGTCCTCGGCGGATTGACCGGCGAACGGTATCTGGACATCGCTGTCGCTCCATCCTCCAGCGTGGACCTGATGACCGGCATGGTCATCTACGATGTGCAAGACGCGCGCATGGCCGTCGACGATGACGGTTTCGTTCATCTTTTTTATCAGACGATAACCGACAGCGCGTTGCATTACGGCACGACGCGCGGCGGGGCGTGGGCGGAACGCGAACTGTCGATCAATGAAGATACCTCGGTTGATCGCCTGCGTTTTGCCGTCGACACGCACAACCGGCCGCACTTTTTTTACCGCACCGGCGAGGATGAGAGTTTCCGCTTGCACCACCTGCGCCAAACCGGCGCCGTTTGGCGCAACGAGACGATCTACGAAGGCAACTTCGGTGAATACAACGTTGTGCTCGACGCGCAGGACGCCGCTTATATCGTTCTGCGGAACGACGATGAACCGACGGCCATCCTCACCGGCTCCGACGCGGGCGACGGCTGGAACTGGAGCGCCACTCTGCCTATGTACGAAACCGGATTTTTCTCGCCGCTTTTCGGCGCGCCGCAAATCGCCATGACCTCCGCCGGACAACCGGCCGTAGCCGTCGTTTACTATGGCGATTTTTATGACGATCTGATCACCGATGTCTGGTACGGCGAACGCTCCGGCACCGGTTTGTCGCTGAAGAAAATCTGGATGTCCACCGAATACGCCTACGATCAACTCGCGTTGGGAATGGACGATGCCGGCACGCCGCACCTGGTGCTGCCTGGCGAGGAGACGGTGCATCTGCATCGCGTCGGCGCGGCCTGGCCGGAGGAGACCATCGCCTTCAACGCCGAGAAATGGCCGATGATGGCCGGCGACGAAACCGGGCGCCTGCACGTTGTCGGCTACGGCCGACCCAAGCCGACGCAGCAGTACAGCGTGCTTTATCAGCGTTGGAAAGACGAGGAGTGGGAATATCAACTGCGCATCGGCGCTGAGAATTTTGCCGTATCTCCCCCGCTGACCATGGTGCTGGATTCGCAATCCGTGCCGCGCTTTTTTTGCTCCGGCCTGCGCTACGGCGTCGGTCCGGCCGGTTCATGGACAGTGGAGAAAATCGACCTGCATTACGGCAACAGTTTATTCCATAATTTTCTGCTCGACGAAAACGATCAACCGCATCTGGTGTACGTGCCGGGCTATGCGATCGGCCATACCTATCAAGACGGCGACGAATGGGTGAGCGAATTTCTCTATGAAGATGATTCGCCGTCAGGACCAGCGTTGGACGACGACGTTATCGATGACGACTGCTACGACGACGATGTCGAACCTTACGCCGACTCGCTCGCTGCCGAATGGGACAACGAGCAACAATTCCGGATGGTCATGTACAGCGGGTGGCGGCGCCATCTGGAATTGTTCACCTGGCAGGACGATGTTTACGAGCCGGAAAACGTCTTCGCTTTTTCACCGACGCAACCGAGCCTCACGCAGATCCTGGTGGACCAAAACGGCGACAATCATATTTTCCTGCGTCGCTACAATTCGATGGAATACTTCACCGACGCCGCCGGCGACTGGACGCACGAAGAGCTGCCGGCCGATTTCAATCATTTCGAAGAACAAACCAACGGATTTCAGGCCGTCATCGACGACAACAACATCTTGCATCTGGCCTATTATGATCAGACAGATAAACAGATGGTCTATGCCTCGGGCACGGCCGGCGATTGGGAAACGACCTATCCGGACGAAGGCCGCAAATGCAAAGCGCCGCGCGTTCAATTCGATGCGACGCAAACCTTGCACATCCTCTGTCAGGCGTCCGAGCACATGGTTCATTTCGTCGACACGCCGGAAGGTTGGGAAACCGAAGAGTTGCCGCTGGTCGCCGACGAGTTGAATTTCGATTTCGCCATCGACGATCAAGGCGAACTTTTGCTGCTCTACGAATATGCCGGAGCGCTGTTGTTCACGATTTTCTAAATCGTCAGTGCTCCGCGTACGGCAGATCGGTATCGGCGAAATCCAGCGAGCCGTCGGCGATCAGTTCGGCGTAGCGGGTTGCCAGCAGCGCGGCCAGTTCGTCGCGGTTGGCCGCGCGCGAGGCGAGCAGCGCCAGCGGCAGCATGAAATCCTCCAGGCCCACGCCCTGCGGTTCGAGCTTGGCGTAATCGCCCTGATAGCTGTTGAACAGGCGCTGCACGGTCGGGCGCTCGTTGAGCGTTTCGTCGAACAGCTCCGCGGCCACCGACATGTATTCGGGCGAGCCCAGCACGCCGTACTTGCGGTAGAACGCGGCCACCACCCGCCGCCACAACCGGCGCCGGCCGGCGTTCGCGTCGCGCAGCAGTTCGGGCGGCCAGAGGAACAGCCAGTCGGCCTCGTCGATGTCGCTCAGGTAAAAGCCCGATAGATATTGGTTCAGCGCCGTCAGGCCGGTGTGCGCCGGTTCGAACAGCGCCTCGCTGATCGCCACCAGGCCCAGGCCGCGGCCGAACGCGAAAATCGACTCGCCCAGGTCCTGCAGCGTGTCGAACTGCGTGAACTGCTCGCCGGTCATCTCCTCCAGGCCGACGTGGCCGAAGAACATCATGAAGGTGAAATTCGGCGGATTGGCGCACGAGCCCTCGAACAGCGCGTAGAGCATGTACTCCCAACCCCAGTCCCAATGCAGGTTCGACTGCCCGAAGATGTAATCGGTGATCAACCGCGTGTGCGCGACCAGATCGTCCAGCAACGCCTGCTCGGCGGCGGTGCGTTCGTCCAGGCCGGTGAGCGCCTCCCACAGCGTGCGATAGCCCAACAGCACGCCGTAGTATTGATCGCGGCTGACGTTCTTGCGCTCGCGGCCGGTGTAGTGGTCGGGCCACGAGTTGTTGTGATGCGTGACGATGCCGCCGGGCGTGATCTCGATGTCGAAGATGTTCATCTCGTCTGCGAGGTACAGGTTGCGCGTTTTCGTGCCGCGCGTGATGCGCCCGTCGGGGTCCTCGAGCGCCAGCGGGTCCGGATCGTCCACGGTGAAGCGGTCGTAATGCTTGATCGCTTCAAACATCGCCCGCAGCCGCGCCAGCGTGCGCGGATCGCGCGTCAGCTCGTACAACGCAGCCAGCGCCGCCATGTTGTTGCCGGTGAACAGCGCGCAATCCTCTTCCTTGTACGCCGCTTCCCACGACCACCACTCGTTGATGTAGTGATTGCCGCCGCCCCAATCGTCGTTTTGCCACATGGTGTACTTGGCGGCCATCAGCCGCTGATTGTCCGACAACGACGGATCGTCCCACACCGCGCGCGACACCTGCCACCAGTCGTGGAACTGCTCGATGCCGCTCGCGCCCGCCTCCTGCGCGATGAAGCCGGTGCGGCCCGAATCGGCGAACACCCACGCGTAGTCGGCGTCATCGTACAGACCGCCGAGAATTTCCGTCCAATGATAGAAGAGCCAGAATTTATCCTGCACGGCCGTGGGCAGCGCGGGCGACCACGGATCCTCGTAATAAGCGTACGGACCCTCGAAGCGCCGCCACGACGGTTCCGGCGCGCCGAGCTTGGCCGCGCCGTCGCCGAGCGTTTGCGCCATGTGCAGCAACTGTAGAATTTGCGCGCCGTGCGGGCCCAGGTCGCGCCCCTCGCTCACGGCCAACGCCGACGCCGCGCGCTCGCGGATCGTCGGACCGACCTCGCGCAACAAGCGATGCGCTTCGCGATGCTTGCTCGCCAGATCCATCTGCGGATCGCGGATGATCTCGCGTAGGCTCGTCGCGGCGGCCTGGAGCGGCGAACGCAACGACGCGTCGAGCGCCGCGGTGAATTCGTCGACCGAACGCTCGTCGGGCGCTTCGCCGCAGGCGATGAGCAACAACAATGGAATAAGTAATAAGGACAATCGACGCATGGACCCCTCCCGCGTTCGATCATCGAGGATAACGCGTTTGGGAGCTTAAAGCCACGCGGCGGTCGAGCTGTCGCCGTCGCGACGCACCAGCAGCGCGTGCAGGAAATCGTCCTTCACCGCGTCCTGGTGGCTGATGACCAGCACCTGCCCTTCCAGTTGCAGCAACGCTTCGAGCAGTTGCGTGCGGCGGTCGTCGTCCTGGCTGCCGAAAATTTCGTCGAAGGCCAACAGGCCCGGCGCGGTCCGGCCGTGCAGGTGCGCGACCACGCGACCGACGGCCACGCGCAAACAGAGGTTGGCCAGGTCGATTTCGCCGCCGGAAAAGCGTTTGATCGGATACGCCGCGCCGTCGTCGGTGATCACGAATTCGAAGTCGTCGGTGACGTGGATGCGTGGATAGCGGCCGCGCGTCACGTGGGCGAACAACGC